>JALWGG010000294.1 GCA_027013765.1 Acidilobaceae archaeon | reverse complement strand
GACTCCGGGAGTTTAACCTCCTTGATCGTTACTGCAGTCACCTTTATACCCCAGGGGTCTGTCAGGGTGTCCAGGATCTCCTGGAGCCTCTTGTTTATCTCCTCCCTCTTAGCAAGTAGGTCGTCTAGCTCCACCTGGCCCACTATATCTCTCAGCGTTGTTTGGGCTAGCATCAGGACGCCGAAGTGGTAGTTCTCTATCTTAGTCACTGCACTAACCGGGTCGAATACCTTATAATACACTACAGCGTCGACTCCTACCGTCACGTTGTCCTTGGTTATGATCCTTTGCTCCGGAACATCGGCTGTAACGATCCTGAGATCCACTTTAATGAAGTTATCGACGAAGGGTATTATGAAGAAGAGGCCGGGGCCCTTAGCCCCCAGCAGCCTTCCAAGCCTGAATATTACAGCTCTCTCATACTCCTTCACAACCTTTATACTCATCGAAAGTAGGCCCAGGACCAGTAGTAGTAATGCGATCAGTGAAACTGGGATTTCAGGCATCCATCACACCCCACGGGTAAATTATATAGCATCACACGCTATAAATACTACCTAGGATTATAAAATATCTCCATAGGAGTAGCCCCTGGATGCGTCGAGTGGTACATCATGCCGAATAAGGCGAAGGTTAAAGCGGCTAGGATGGAGAACGAGTTAGCTAATATATTATGGAATATGGGATACGCTGTTGTCAGGGGGCCCTCAAGCGGTTCAGGGGCGCGGAGACGATTCCAACCCGACCTTATAGCCGTCAAGGATGGGGTAGTCCTGGTGTTTGAAGTTAAGATGCATAGTGGGGGTAGCGAGCCGATATATATTCCTAAGAGGCAGGTCGATGGGTTGAGAGAGTTCGCTTCAAGGGCAGGCGCACTAGTATATATTGCTGTAAGGATCCGGGGCGGGGGTTGGAGGTTCCATAAATTATCGACGCTACCCGAGACGCGGGGCGGTGGGGTTAGGATAGATAATCCTGTCACTGGGATAAAACTGTTAGAGCTGGACGAGCTCCTCTTCAAGAAGTCTAAAAGGATAACGGAGTTCATGGATGCCGGGAGGTCCTAGGCATAACATAAAATACGTGGCTAGAACCGGTCTACATGCTCCCGCCTGCAACCTCTATAAATACATCCTCTAGGCTAGGCTTCTCAACTCTAACCTCCAGAACCTTGACTCCGTGCCTGGCTAGGAGGTCTATGACTCCCTCCATGATCGCCTCCTCCCCTCCAGGTCTCGCCAATACCCTGATGCTCCACATGAGGTCCTTCCCCGTGATCGTTGCTTTAACTCCCATAGCCTCCATGATCTCCTCTTTAGCGTGTTGTATTGTATCCCTATCTCCCCTAACCCTGATCATTATGGGGATCGAGTGTTTCACGATACCCTTAAGCTCTTCCGGGGCTCCCTCCACCTTGATCCTGCCATCAACTATAATCCCTATCCTGTCACAGATCTCCTCCGCCTCATGCATGTTATGGGTTGTAAGTAGTATAGCCTTCCCACTCCCGGCCAGCTCTTTCAGGAGCCTCCTTATATGCCGGGCACTCGGGGGGTCTAGGCCCAGTGTAGGCTCGTCGAGGACTAGTACCGGGGGGTCCTTGAGCAGGGCCCTGGCTAGGCCTAGCCTGGCTCTCATCCCAAGACTCATATCCTCGAACCTCCTTTTATCTCCTCCTAGCTCCTTTAATCCCGTCACTTCCAGCACTTCCTCAATTCTTGCATCTAGCCTGGGTCCTTCGAGGCCGTAGAGCATGCCGAAGTACTTCAGGTTCTCCCTCCCAGTCAGTTTCCAGAAGAAGCCCCTCTCTACGGTTAGCATCACCCCGATCCTTCTCCTAACCTCTCTAGGCTCTGTGACGCTACTATAGCCTGCGACCCTAGCCTCGCCTTCGTCTGGTAATAGTAGGGTTACTATTATCTTTACGGTTGTAGTCTTACCAGCGCCGTTGGGTCCTAGTAGCCCATAGATCTCTCCCCATCGTGCCTTGAAGCTGACCCCCTTTAGAGCCTCTACTGGGATCTTCCTCCCCCTAATGAAGCCTCCCTCCCTAATCCAATATCTCTTGACTAGGCCTATAGCCTCTATTGCGGGTTCCATGGCCTCTACCTCTCCCTGGTGCCTGCTGTTCTCCCCATTAGGACTCCGCTGGATTCTACCGGTTCGACTATGCCTGCAAGGTATAGGGATAACGCTTTTCCGGGGGTTAGCGTGGTTATATCACCCTCCATTAGGAGCCTCCCATCGATCTCTACGTGGCTTGTGGCCTTGACGAGGACCTCCTCCCCTAGTAGTATGTACACTCCTGATATGTATTTTGAATAGAACTCCACCATCCTGGTTATCGTGTCTATAACCTCCTTATCCACGCCCTTATAATCCGTTCCAGGCAGCTCATGCAGCCTCGATTTCGAGATTAGCCTTGAAGACCTCTCAAGGATGCTTAAGTACTGTGAGCAGAAGCCCATGGACCTGCAATAGATCGATAGTAGTCTCCTAGCCGCTCTAAGATGTTCCACAGTCAATACGTCATGCATCCCCACGGCAGCTCTATAGGGGCCACCAGCTGGTACTCCCTCACTCAATCCACGCCACCTATATATGACCCGTGGAATCTGACCGGTAGGAGGTCCTCAAGCTTATACTTTATAGTCTCGCCAGTTTTAAGGGATACAAGGATTATCTCTGTATCAGCGTCTCCAAACTCTGATATAACCTGTAAGCATGCACCGCACGGGGGTGCTGGGGGACTCACCTCAGTCCCAATATACACCCTCCTAATCCTTCGGGCGCCGCTGGCAATAGCGTTGAACACTGCAACCCTCTCAGCGCACATAGTTAGGCCATAACTGGAATTCTCAATATTAACGCCCCCATACATGTTCCCGTTCTCATCTACAACGAGTGAGGCAACCCTAAACCCGGAATAAGGGCTGTAGCTATTCCTGATTAGACTCCTCAACCTAGACACGATTACCTCCAAGCCGCAGCACCAACCCAGTATCCACTCTAGGCTATGCAGTAGAGTATACTATTTAGCGCCTCCGGCACGAGGACCTCGGTGACGGGATACGGCATCTAGCGGAATCCACTTAAGCCTTTAACAATGACTACATGTATCCAGGGTAGTAGAGTCCTTGGCAGATGTTACTATTGCTGGGGGCGGAGTAGCTGGCTCTATGCTAGCCAGCATCCTGGCTGGAAGAGGTTTCAGAGTCAAGGTCTATGATATTATGAGGAGCTATGGTAAGGCCTGCGGGGACGCACTAACTATCAGGGAGGGATTTGACAGGATCGTCGAGGAGACGGGGAGCTATAAGGGCGAAGTCCATAGCTTCACAGTAATGGTCAACGGCCTGGAGGCAGCCAGTATAGACTTCGGCCATAGAGTGTGGTTTATCATTGATAAGCCAAAGCTTGTCAATGGGTTGAGGGAGATTGCTGAGGCCAACGGTGCTGAAATAATCCATTCAAGGTGGAGTAGAGGTAAAGCCCCCGTAACGGTAGATGCCAGGGGGCCCTACGCGTGGAACGTGGACGATGGGAACAGCGTCTTCGTGCTAAGGTACATTGTAGAGTCGAAATGGGACCCCAGGCACGCGTTATTAGACTTCAGGACCCGAGAGAGGGGCTTCTACTGGATCTTCCCGGCAGACCCTGATGGACGCCTAGTCAATATCGGCGCAGGATTTGAGGAATACAGGAAACTGGACAGGGTCAGGATACTTGTAAACAAGTATGCCGGAAACATGCTGGGTAAATATAAAATACTAGACGAGAGGGGGGCTCCCATTAGCATAAAGGTGCCAGTAACGCTATGGAGCGGGGATGTATTCCGCGTAGGAGAGGCTGCAGGCCTAGTCATATCAACAGCTGGTGAGGGCAACAGGCCAGCCCTGGAATCGGCAAGTGCGCTTGCTAGAGCCCTGACCAATGGGTGGCCCGATAAGGGTAGGGTAAGGAGGCTTTACAAAAAGGGCGTATCGCGGCTTGTTTCAAGCGTTAAGCTGTCAAGGACCCTGTTGAGTATAGTTGAGGACTCTGATCCTCAATGGGGAGCCAAGATCTTATCCGGGCTACCGAAAAGCTTTTGGGCCAAGTACTTTACATCAACACTAATGCCAAAGGACCTTATACCTCTTGCCTTAAAGAGGCCAGGGTTAGGTGCTATTGCAGTTAGATCTCTCTTATCTTCTCTATTCTAGCCATTATAGCATCTATAGTCGAGGCCGTCCCCTCCTTACATATTGTATAGTGTATCTTGTTATTAACAATCTCTATCCTGACCTTGATGTTGGGCTCCTCAACTTCAATGGCACCCTCCTTAGTCAACTCCACCTTGTAACCTGCATATTTGAGCCCTCTAAACACAGAGTCCCTATCAAGCTTTTTCTCCTCCTCCTTAGCCTCTGCAAGCCTCTCAGCGGCTGCCCGAGCCTTCTCGGCAACCATAGGGCATGTCGAACGATATTCCTCTTCTAGTCTCTCTAATATCTCTCTCAAAAGCCATTCTAGGTGGAGGTTCTTGGCGAGATCCACAAGATCCCTCCAGTCCTCGCTATCAAGATAATCGGCAAGCCTGGCCGGGTTTCCCCCGAATATAGTGAACTTGTACTTATCCTCGCCCCTACCCAACTGTTTTCTTATATCATCTATTATGTTGGCTGGGATCTTATTGATGTTCTCGGAGAGGACCTTGTTAGCTATATGCCTTAGAAAGTCTTTATCCGGGCTACACGCGTTCTCCATGCACCCCACCAGGGCTAGAAGGGTTTTATCCCGGAATTATATTATTAAGGACCATGGCGTATCTTGTGCCGGGTTAAAGGGAAGGGCTGGTGCAGGTGCTAAGGAAGATAGTATCTTATACAGGGCTGGCTATAGGGACGTCAAGCTTCTCGCTAATAGGGGCTGGCCTGTATGGTATAGGGTTTACAATGGAGAATGAGGTGGCTACAATATTCCTTGTCCTGGGCGTCATATACCTCCTCCTCGGGCTATCTCTCTCTAGAGTGGAGACACGTGGGCTAACCATAGGGGAGGGGATCCTCTTAACGACGTTTGTATGGCTACTGGTTCCAGCACTTACCAGTGTAGCCCTGGTCATAGCCCTGGATATACCATTTGTCGACGCATATTTTGAAAGCGTTGGTGGATGGACCACGACGGGGCTAACAATCATGTCGGGAGAGCCCAGTAGCTGGGATGGCAGATACGTTCCAGGCGTCACTGAGTTGCCTGAGACTGTTAAGATGTGGAGGAGCATAATGCAGTGGCTGGGGGGCCTCGGGATAATAGTATTCACAATAGCATTACTAGCGAGGCCCGGGATATCGGCGGCAGTCCTCTACATAGCTGAGGGGCGCTATGAGAGGATAGAGGCCAGTCTTAAGAGGAGTGCATACAGGCTCGGGATAATATATAGCGTGTTAACCCTCATAGGCATAACACTACTCACGGTCTCAGGGGCCCCATTGATAGATGCCATACACTTCACCATGACCGCCATATCAACAGCCGGGTTCACTCCATACAGTGAAAGCATATACCACTACATAGACATGAACTGGGTCCTGGTATCATCCCTGATAGTATCCTTCATGGGTGCCATGAGCTTCTCGGATCACAATAATATCCTAACGCTCAGACTATCCAGGCTTAAGAGGAGCGTCGAATTCAAGATGCAAGTAGCCCTCCTAGTAATCGTCATACTAAGCACGTGGATCTTGTATGAAAGGGATTCAATATTAAAAAGCGCATACACCCTGAAACAGGCACTGTATGATGCTGTATCAGCATACACCACGGTAGGCTTCCAGAGCGGTCCAGTGGGGGAAGCGTCGTCAGACTATAAGATACTCCTGATCGTATTCTCGGCAATCGGAGGGTCAGCCTTCTCCACCGCCGGGGGCATAAAGGTCCTCAGAATAGCGGTAGCCCTCAAGGTATTATCGATGGAGGCCGAGACTATAGTGAAGCCCTCCGGCTATACTCCTAGG
>JALWGG010000293.1 GCA_027013765.1 Acidilobaceae archaeon | reverse complement strand
TCCAAGCCCCGCCTCTCAGGACTAGGTTCCTGACGCCCAGCTCATCTCTAACCTTCTCTGCAAGGGTCATTGCAACGGTCTCGATCATCTCCGGGTCCTCGACGCTACACGGGCCAGCTATTAGCAGGGGCTTCCCCGCCCCGATCACGACTCCACGGTGCTCCACCACCAGTTTAGACCCGCTGGTTGCAAGCTTACACTCCAACCCTGGGGCCCCTGGGCATAGCTCTATTAGGCGTTATATTAACATTAGCCCCGCCCCCTGAGGACCTCGTCCAGCGGGTTCCACCCGTTATCGGTAAGCCATTCTAGAGCCCTCCTGTCAGGGTCTCTGAAGAACCTCCCGATTAGTGGCTTCCCGGATAGGCTGCATGCAAGGTCGATGCCCCTATTCCTGGGTATCCTGTGGCCAGCGAGCCTCCTATACACCATGCAGTAGCTAGGGGCCTCCTCAACCCTAGCCATGGGCTTCCTAGGCCTCTTCCTCCTAGACTTAGACACACCCCTCATCCATGGGGGGAAGGCTGTTAGTACCAGTACACTGGCCAGCAGGATTATCGCCGTCAGCGCGGGGTAGTGGGTCCGCGCGATGCCTATTACCCTCTCCTCCACTTCCCTATAGATGCTTGCCAGGGCTAGTAGTATGAAGCTTGGATGGAACCTGATCCTCGCGTCAACCCTCAGGGTAGGGTCCACATAGGGCTCCTGGTCGAATGCTAGGACTAGTGTATCCCGTGGCGGGCCGAAGGTTGACCTTAACACGGCCACAGCGGCCTCCCTGGACGTGTTGCTTGAGGATAGCATCGAGTTGATGAATAGGGTGCTATCAGCAACGACCCCAAGCCCCCCATACCTGCTCTTACACGAGTATGCCAGGGGGTACCATGAGAGTGGGGGTAGGGGGTCTGTGCCTGGCCACGCGTATGCATACACGCCCCATATAGTAGTTACCCCGGGCTCGACCCTTGGCGGCGGAGGCTTGACTCCCGGCGCGGGCTCTACCCCATACACGTTTATATAGCTAGTCTTGCCGGTAACCGTCTCCACGGCCCCGTGCCCCGTGTATAGTATAACCTTAACGCTGTCCTGCATCATAAGGTCCCCAAGCATGGCCCTAGGCGCCAGGGGGCATAGCCTCTCATGCAGCCTGTCCAACAGCTTGTTCGCATTACCCGGCAGCTCATCGGCGATGAGAACATATACCAGGCCTCCATCCCTGATCTTTTCATCAATAGCGTCGAGCAGCCTGTCAATGTATGAGTCTGGCAGGTTGTAGGGTGCTACAAGTACTATGCCGACCTCGGCTCCAGGCAGCCTCGATATAGTCTCTGGCCCATAGATTATGGACACGTTATAGCCAGCCTCTCCGGCTAGCCTGACCAGGTTACTGCCTCCATAGGGCGACTCGTTGGTCGGCCCGCTGGCTGGATTCGGCACCGCTATAGATGCGACTAGGTACCTCGGCATCGACTCCAGGGCTGCTGTAAGGGCAACTATCACTAGTAGGAGTGCTACCGTCTTCTTGGGAAACTCCAAGGCATTATCGACCTCCTAACACTCCTCCAGCAGGCGTCAAGGTCCTCCCTGGAGGGCTCCATCGAGCCATACCTATAATGCTCATAGGCCCTTGTAGCGGCCTCCAAGCCCTCCCGAAGCCAGCCGGGGAGGCCTGAAGCCCTTTCTAGGAACTCGCGTGGAGTCTCCTCGGGCCTCTTTACTAGGCCATACTTCTCGGATACCTTGAGAGCGGCATTGTAGCAGTCGACCGCCTCCCCCATGCTGCCCCGGATCCTCCTAACCCTACCCCTTATATAGGATCCTGCAACGTGTATAGCCTCCCTACCCATATACGCCATGAACACTAGTGCCGGGACTAGTAGTATTGCTGGGTCGATCCTTGGGAGGCCTATGCTCGGCGGCTCCACGCTTCCAGGCCTATTAATTGAGAATCCCTGGCCTGACAGGCTTGTCAGATTTATCCTCTCCCTAACCCCCCCAATCTCCTTTAGCAGCGTCTTGAAGTCGCCTAGCCTAGCCTTGGCTATATCGACGATGTCACTGCTGATCTCGACCTCGCCAGCCTGGCCGGGGTTCTCCTCTATGCTGGGCGGGTTGAACTCCTTAAACCTCTTCTCCTTGAGTATGTCCCTGAGCTCCTGCTCCAGGTTCACGCTATCCACGTTGCTCAGGTTTATGTCGGGCTTCTCCCTGGTTGTAGTCACGTTCACCGTTACAGTCCTGCTCATCACTGTCTTGAATACCTCGGCGATCTTGCCTAGCTTATCCACCGAGTCATAGTATTTGAACGCCTCCTCCCCGGGCAGCGGGAGTATCCATCTATCCTCGCCGACTCTCTGGGCCAATAGTATGCTGGGGATTAGGTGTAGCCTTGTGGGGAATACTTCTGGTATCAGTGAGGCTATCCTGGCCAGGCCTGGACTGGTGTTTGTGATCCTGTAGATGTAGAGTAGGCTTGTATCGTGGCCCTGTCCCTCATCCCCTTTGTATATCGTGTAGTTGCTCCCCCTGGATAGCATGTCTGATAGGTAGAATGTTGCAGCCACCGACAAGTCTAGTAGGGCCTCCCTGCTGGTCATATTATCCGTCATGTTCATGAGCCTCTCCACGATGCCCGATGCCTCTTCTAGGTCGATAACGTCTGCACCCTCGGGTGGGTCATCGTCCATGCATGCCGCTATTGGCGTTAGTGCTAGTAGTGCTAGCCCCATGCTCTGGGGGGAGCCTTTTATGCTTGACAGCTTCACCGCGTCCCCGATCGCCTCTACTCCATCGCTGAACATCCTGTAAACGGTATAGGCTAGGTAGTCCTCCGCGGCATCGTTATCGCCTGTTGCGAGTAGGGCTGACAACGTGTAGAGGGCCTTGGCCAGCTTGCCCAGCTCTCTGGGGGATGAAGCATTTATATTGTACCCGGAGATCGTCAGGTAGGCATCAGACTCGCTGTCTAGTATGATCACCTCATCCCCCGTATCCAGGGTTATTGTCCTGGTAATTGATGCTGCCCCAAGATAGACAGCTACCGAGAGTGTTATGCAGGAGAGCTCCTCCCCCGTGAGATTCATATAGTTCTGATACGCTACGGGCGGCTCCGGGGGTATCTCTAGGGGGTGCCTCTCCACGAGGCTCTTGAGGTCCTCCTGTGCATGGGCTGGCTGTATTAGTGCTTGTAGCACTAGTGCTAGCACGGCTATGGCGGCCATGGTCTTCAAGAGAGGTCCTCCCCGAGTCTATGAAGGATATCCAGCTCTTTTATACTGGACCCGTGCAGGAGCCGAGCCTTCCAGCCTCCCTTGCAACGATCCTGGCAATGTACCTGGAGACCATTCTAGGATAGATCCTTGATATTATCCTGTATATTAGTGGTATATCGACTTTTGCCCCCGAGGCCCTGGGATGCCCGCCCCCTCCTAGGGATGAGGCGATCCTCTGCACATTAACCCTCCTACTCCTAAGGGATATGCCTCCATTAGGCCTTATGATAACGGCTATATCAGCACTGTACCTTCCAAGTAGCATTCCCCCTATGAAGCTGTTAGCCGGAGGTCCTCCCTGCTTGTATGCCGCTGCAACCCTGCATCCGTGGCCCTGGTATATGTAGGTGGTCCTCTGTACATTATTGAACCCCTCCAGCTCCTTTTCAAGGTAGTCTAGAAGCCTCTCCTCCAACTCCTCATCCCATAGTATCCCCGATATGAGCTTCTTGAGGACGAGGTCCTTGCCGTCCTGGCCCTCCCCGTTCCTTCCTACAACCCTGAAGAGCTTCGGGGAGAGTGGGTGGTCCCACCTCCATAGATCGGCGCTGCACGTAGCCGCCACTAGGTCCTCTATATACTCGTCAACCCGTGCATCGTGGATGCTTGGCATGTATCGCGCGACTACTCCCGCTGCACATGTGCTGGTGTCTATAAACAGCTTGACTCCCGCCCCGGCCAGCGCCTTCTTATCGTCATCGCTCCACACGTGGTGGTCATACCACTCTATATCGACTCTCCTCCCAGCTAGTTTTTTGAGGACCTCTACGGCCCCCGGGAATGAGGACCTGTTAGGTCCGAGATCGCTGATGACGAGCAGGTCTCCCTCCTCAATATACTGCTCTAGCCCCGCGAGGACCTCGTCCAGATTGTAGGGCTCTGCGTATGAAACAGTATATCCTCCATCGATCCTACCCAGGAGTCTTACCGCTACCGCTGCAGAGGCCACCCCGTCTAGGTCTGTATGGGTCACTATGTAGACGTGGTTCATCCCTTCCTTGCCTCCCTTTTAACCTCCTCCTCTACAAGGGGCTTCAGGGTCTTCCAAGCCTCCTCAAGGCTCTGGGGGAGGACCTTTACGCCAGCCAGTATGGTGGTATAGTTTGTATCCCCGACCCACCTTGGGACTATGTGGATGTGGAGGTGGCCGGCAATGCCGGCACCAGCGGCCTCACCCAGGTTCATACCTATATTAAACCCGTGGGGCCTATAGGCCCTCCTCAGCGCCCTAACACTGGCCCTGACAAGGAGCATCATCTCACCCATCTCCTCAAGCGTGAGGTCCTCGAACTCTGATACATGCCTGTATGGGACTACCATGAGGTGGCCACTATTATAGGGGTACTTGTTGAGTATCACATAGCTCTTTGCACCCTTATAAACTACTAGACTCTCAGCACTAACCCCCTGCCTAGGGGCCTCGCAGAAGACGCATGACTCCCTCCTACCATGCTCCCTTATATAAGCCATCCTCCAGGGAGCCCACAGGTTGCTATACCAGGGCCTAGGCCACTCCAACCCCTACACCTCAGCCAGTATGGAGGTCCTCAAGCCAATAACCATTACCATACCCAATAATACCCTAGACCCATAAATACACGCACTGGGATGAGGAGCAGGTGAGCTGGAGGAGCGGGCTGCAATGACTTGAGAGGATGGCTCCGACCAGCCCTTATCATCAGTTCAAGTATACTACACAGGGTTGCCAAACCCTATACAAGGCCTCGGGGAGGCGCGGTATGTCCTCCAGCTATTGAGCCCTAGGCCCTGCATAGATCACTGTATATAGAGCAGAGGTATACGTTACCCGGAGCGGGGTCGCATCTATGGGTAGCGTGGGTAGCTTCCTGGACTCTCTCGCCTCCAGGGTGTCTAGGCACAGGATAATGTCTACTGCCAAGAGGCTGAGCCTCTACAATAGGATCCAGGGTACCCGGGAGCTCGTGGAGGCTGCATACATGCTTGAGGGCCTCCTGCTTGAAGAGCTTCCGGATAATGTCGATGTGGAGGTTATAGAGTACAGTGTCAAGGGCCTGCCGGATTGGCTTGAGCCCCCTACTGGGTGGCACCTTGAGGAGGCAGTTGTAAAGGTTGGAGGGAAGACCCTACACTCTGGGGATAGGCCCCTGATTGCAGCCCCACATTCTCCACCAAGCGACGGCTGGGTTAAGGGGGAAGCTATAATAATAGGGGACCCCCTGGACCCGGGCAGCTATGAAGGCTTGGAGGGGAAGGTAGCCGTTATAGGCAGGCACCATAGGACTGCATATAGGCTCGCCGTCTCCAATGGGGCCGCGGCAGTAGTATTCTACCGGGAGGACCTGCCGGGGGATGCAGTCCCCTATATAGGGTTATTCCTGCCCCCAGAAGAGGCGAGGAGCTCGGGAGTCCCGGCATTCTCAATCCCTAATAGGCTCGTGGATGGGATACATGGGAGCGTCATAGAGGCGTATATGGACTCTGATATACTCGACAACCCCCGGTTCCCGGTGCTTGTTGCGTGGAGCGGTGATAAGGGGGAGAGGGGGCCCCTCTTGACTGCACACTACTGCCACCCGTCGCCGGGGGCTAATGATAATGCTAGTGGCGTTGCAGGGGCTATAGAGGCGTTCAGGCTACTCGTTGAGCTGGACCCGGGGACTACGTATAGGCTAGCCCTAGTCCCCGAGTATACTGGTAGTATTACCGTGTTGAGTCACTGGCTATCGCAGGTCACGAGCTCTATAGTCAACCTAGACATGGTCGGGGGCAGGCCTTGGG
>JALWGG010000292.1 GCA_027013765.1 Acidilobaceae archaeon | reverse complement strand
TACACCATTATTCCTGTAGGTATAAGCTAGTAGTCTATCCCAGAAGTGCCTCGCCGGTGAGTTTAGCGATTGTAGGACTTCCACGCTCGTGTATGATACGATCGGGACCCTCTGGACTATGGCCAGTACTAGCCTGGTTGCTAGGTGCTCCCCTACCCTCTTCCTCTTGACCACATACAACGTCTCTGCGAGCACCTGCGCCGCTACTGTATAATCCTCTGGGTTCTTCAGCATATCCTCAACTATCCCAACTGCTATGTTGTGTTTCTCTCCGGCCTCTGAGTCTAGCGCATAAATTAATATATTAGTGTCTAGCCCTCTTCTCATATATCCTGCTCCTCCTCATCTCCCCCTTCTTCACTCCGAGCGGCACGCCCTTCCTAAGGTCCTCTATAAGCCTCTCCAGGCTATCCTCCCCAACCCCTTCGGGCACCTCAACCTCCACGGTTATCTTCTTGGTTGCCACTGCTTCTCCCATAACTAGAATTATGCCACGAGGCGTTTATATCCGGGCCTCTCTTCCATACTTCCTCTTCATCCTCTCCCTTACCTCCTCCAACGAGGCCCCCACCAGTAGCATCTCCACCCCCTCCGTATCAACCGCCGTGAAATGCCTGAACCTGGTCCTAATAGAGAGTCTAATCAGCCTCCTATCTCCACTCCATAATGGCAACTTGAGGTGTATTGCTAGGGCCACGAAGGGTCAATCATCCGGATCAACACTACCAACAAGCCTCCTGGCCTCCTCTTTGACTCTACTAGATATCACTTCTTCCTTGCAGTTTGTTATCCATCTTGGTAGAGCTTGTTGGAGTAATGGTTTTAGTATTGTTTCATCTATCCCCATGTACCTACTAATCTTCCCAGCTTGCCTTATCGTCTCTTCTATGACGAGTCTTGGCGCGTGCGGTCGTATCTCTGGGTTTTAGAAGCACCCTCCTAACCCTTCCGGGTGTGAGGAGGGCTGAGATGATTATGTTTGTGTCTACCACAACATCTATTATCACTAGTCCCTGTATGCCCTCCTCTTAATCTCCTTCGCCAGATCCTCAGCCTCTTCTCTACTAGGTATTCTTCTTTGGAGGGTTCCAAGAACCATCTGGAGGGCTATCCTGGCAAGCTGCCTCTCCGCCTTCCTCCTGAAACTCTCCTCATCGACCCCCTCAGGAACCTCAACCTCCACCGTAATCCTCCTGGTTGCCAGAGTGGACCCCATATTGGATAGAGTGTTTATATTACTTTAATTCATAATACTACTCACTGTGTAATTCCTTACTTGATATCTTATCTCTACCCTTCTTGGGTTTCCTGGGTTGGTATTGCGTGGGTTATTTTTCTAGTCTCCAGGTCCATGTGCCGCCTTTTTCCTCGTGTGTTACTAGTCCCGCCTCTTCTAGCCTTTTTAGGTGTGCTAGTGCTTCTCCCATTGCGAAGAACTTCTCGGGGGGTGGGTATTCGGCCCAGGACTGGTATCTGGTCCTCCACTTGATCTTTTTAGCTATCTCATACCCGGTCATTGGCCCGTTCTTCTTGAGTAGCTCTATTATCTCGTTTAGCCTGGAGTCGTGGTGCCTTATTATCTCTCTAGCCCTCTCCGCTGGGCTCGTTATTGGGTCCCTGTGGCCTGGGTATGCTTTTGAGGGTGATAGCTTTTCTATGGTTTTCAGAGTGTTTAGATAGTCTTTCAGGGGGTCCGTGTTCCAGTCGTGGATTGTTACGTGGGGTGTGATTCCTGGGAGTAGCGTGTCTCCCACGATCATCCATCCATCCCTGGAGTGGAGTAGTATGTGGCCTGGCGTGTGCCCCGGAGCCTCTATAACCTTGAGGACCTCTCCCCCAATGCTTATATGGTCTCCGTGGCTTAGCGGGGTCCATTCTAGGCTTGACGCCTCCTCATAGACCTCTCTAAGCCTTAGCGCCGGATGGGTCTTCAGGATCTCCTCTATCTCCGTCCCGGGCATGCCGTTGTGCTTGAAGAGTTCCAGGGCTCCTCCAATGTATTTGTCTACCCCGCCCCTAATGACTTCCAGGTCCCTGCGGCCTATGTATAGCCTAGGGCTCGCCAGCTGGGATAGTAGTAGTGCTGCCGTGGAGTGGTCGACGTGGAAGTGGGTTACTATAACCGATCCTATCCTGCAGGGATCCATATGTCCCCTAAGCCCCCTCACGAGGTCTAGGATTGAGCGGCTAGTAAACATGCCCGGGTCGATTACAGTATCGCCTAGGATGTAGCTGTTGACCCACCCAAGGCTACGTATCGGAAGCCATACCTTAACCCTTACAGGCTCCAAGAACCACCGCCCCACGCTATATTCCAGCCGGGGGGTTGAATACTATTTACCATGGCCCGGTACCTACAGCGAGGCCCACACTTCATCGAGGACCTCCTTTAGCCACTCGGCATTGTGGGGGGATCCCTTATACATGCCGTCCACGCTTATGGGGGTGACTGATATGTACCCCCTCAGCACCGCCCACACATCGGTGCCGACCCGCTCATCCCAGTACCTCATCCTATAGCTGCTACTGGTAACGTAGGCCACCCCGTCGTGGAAGACCAGGTTAGGCCTGTAATTATTGAATGCAGGCCTTGTAACAAGGACTCCCCGGGGCCTCGGGGGGGAGTTGATGTTTAGAAAGGCCCCCCGGCACCTGCCTGCTACATGGCGCCCGAGTAGTGCAGTAAACCTAGCTACCCCCACATACCCTTCAATGCCGACTTGTTCATCCGTCGCGAGGCTTGCTGCAACCGCTGGTACACCGTGTAGGGAGGCCTCCAACGCGGCCCCGACTGTCCCGCTGGTTAGGAGGTCCTCGAACCCCATGTTAGGCCCCTTATTTATCCCTGAGACCACCAGGTCTGGGGGCTCATCCATGAGCCCGTATATAGCCAGCAACACGGCTGTCGCGGGTGTCGAGTCGATCCACCAGGCCTTAACCGTGCCGGGTATACTTGCCTCGCCTACCCTTGCTGGCAGCCTTATCGACTTCCCAGTGCTACTCTTATTATATAGTGGTGCGGCTACATAGACGTTAAAGCCCATCCCCACTAATGCATCCACCAGGGCCCTGAGTCCTGGAGCATTTATCCCGTCATCGTTAGTGACGAGCACCTTCAGCCGGGTTCCCCGTGTCCTAGGAGTTTACCATCCTCGATATATATCCCACACGCCTCCCCGGGCCGGGGAGTATATATAGGCGTTATCCCGGCTTAGACACTATTCAAACTAGATTATAACCTATTAATCACTACAGGATAATAGATTATATTGTGGAGGTTGGATAAGAATGGTGAAACTCCCTAGAAGGACCCTGCCCTTACTAGCCAGGGACATAATGAGCACACCCCCAATAACCGTCAAGGAGAATACGCCTATGAGGGAGGTAGCAAGGATCATGTGCGACAAGAAGATCGGGAGCATCATAGTAGTGGGCTTCGACGGGAAGATCAGGGGGATAATAACGGAGAGGGACATGACATGCGCGGTGGGCAAGGCCGAGGCCTCCCTAGACATGCCTGCATGGGAATTCATGACACCCGACCCAGTGACGGTATCGGCTGAGACCCCAATCATGGATGTGCTAGACAAGATGAGAGACCTGGGTGTGAGGCATATACCAGTAGTAGACAATGAAGGGACGCCGATAGGAATGATATCAGCCAGGGATATAATGGCAGTTGTAGACCTATTAATGAGGATGTTCAGCGGCAGGTAAGGGGAAACCGCATTACCCAAGCACTCTGCTATAAGTGGTAGAGCCTCTCTATAGGAACTCTATAATCTTTTTAGCAACCCTCTCGTCCAGGCACCTCCACCGATAGCCCCGACCACCACTCCATGCGGGACCCCACGCTGCTAGGACCTCTCTGCCATCCATTTTTATCCAGACGAACACGGTGTTTCCCCCCTTCTTGGACAACACTATATCCCCCGTAGTATATGTGCCATCCCTCTTCGAGTAGAGTAGCGAGGTAATCCTCTTCCTGAGTAGCGTGCACCATGACTCGAATCCTGGCTCGATGCTCCATATGATCTCTGATGACGTGTCTAGCCTGTATTTATCCAAGTCACGGTCACCCCTACAAGTGTGAATATCTGCATATAGCAATTTTATAGTTTTAATATACCACTTTATAATATTATAGTCTAGGTTGTAGGATAAAAATACCGGCTAGCTTGGGAGTGTGCTGGAGAAGCTTATGATATCCCATGCCACTCTTCCAGGATCCTCTATATGCTTACCGTGTAGTAGTGAGTCGTGGATTATGCGTGCTATATGATGGTACCTCTCCTCCCCGAGGCTTGATGCTATATTCTCCAGCAGTACTATCGCGGCCGCATGGCCCAGGTCCTCAAGTATGTACTTGGCATTATACTCCGCCTCCCCCGGGCTCATGGTTGATGCCCTGCCTAGTACTGCCTCCACCGCCTCTACCCCCTTCGATGCCAGCTCCCTGTCATACGCCTCGGAGGCCAGTGATTTCAGGTCCTCGACCAGCGGCTCGTGGGCCCTCTTCTTCCACATGGCCTCAAGCATGTCTAGGGCTTGAATGTTGCTGGTTCCCTCCCAGATCGGTGTTATGAGGGCCTCCCTATGCCACCTCTCAACAGCGTATTCTGATAGGAACCCGACCCCGCCGAATAGCTCCATGGCGAGCATTGTAACCCTGGCTGATGCCTGCGCGGTCATATTCTTTACTATATGGGTCATCAGCCTTGCATAATGGTATCCCCTACTATAGGGGGGCCTGTCGTGCATAGCCTTCTGGAAGAGGTCGATAGCCTTGTGGGTTAGTGCTAGGCTCTCCTCGATGAGGACCTCCATCTCCAAGAGGTCCCTCTGCACGAGCCTATGCTCGATCAGCCTCCTCCCGAAGGCCCTCCTGTGTAGGGTGTAGTAGTATGCCTCAAGGTATGCCTTCCTGGCTATCCCCACCGCTCCCGCGGAGTTGGCTAGCCTAGACACCATGAGGTCCTCAAGCGTATAGTATATCCCATGGCCTGGATCCCCTATTAAGTAGGCCTCAGTATCTATGAATTCCACCTCGCCCGTGGGCACTGTCACCGTGCCACTCTTATCCTTAAGCCTCCTCACATAGTAGTTGAGGCTCCCATCCCCCCTCAGCCTTGGTACCGCGAATAGCGCAAGCCCCTTAGCACCCCTGGGGGCGTCTGGCGGCCTAGCAGTTGCCAGGGCTATATCAGCTATCCCGGCCCCGCTTGCAAAGTACTTGTAGCCGTTCAGCACCCACACCCTGCCTAGGGGCCTGGCCGTGGTGGTATTGGCACCCAGGTCGCTCCCGCCCTGTATCTCTGTGAACCAGGTTGCACCCAGCATTAACGGCCTCTCCAGGCCAGCTAGCCTCTTGTAGTAGCCCCTGACATCCTCTGAGGCATACTTCCACAGCGCGAATGCGGTCTGTATCGTTATGGTTAGTATACAGCTTATGCCCGGATCCCCTATAAGGTTTATCCCAGCATAATGCTCGTGCCACGTTCCACCCGTGAAGGGGTGCCTGTTGACCCCATACCTGTACATGAGGTCCTCAATAACCCTCCGCTGGAACGGGTCGAGCCATACGTGGTCCCTCCTCTCCCCCCTTACACTCCACATCACATGGAGGGGCCTACTCATCCTATCGACGCGGTATGCCACCTCATATACCTCCCTCCCCGAGTACTCCCCCAGCCCGTCCAGGCTAGGCTCCGAGCCCAGGTAGTACTTCAGGACGTCCCTAAGCGGCTTGTCAAGCCTGTAATGGTTCAACCCGTAGGCCATGGAGAGGTCCTCAAGCCCGGTTAACGGCATATACACCACCCCATACCCCGGGTAGGACGGGTCCGCTAGGAGGATCGTTATGGTGTTGTGGGTAAATTGCTTGGGTTATTATTGGTACCTATTTACGCCGGATGAATCCTATATAGCCGGTTACCGTTCATGGAGTATCCCACTCCACCTCCACCCCTCCCCTGGACCTCCTGTAGTATATTGTTGGTATGCCCTTCATCCGTAGCCTTTCCCTGAGCTCCCTGTCACTCGTTGCAACCATG
>JALWGG010000291.1:3259-6081 GCA_027013765.1 Acidilobaceae archaeon | reverse complement strand
TGCTTGCTTTTCTGGGTCTGCTGGTGGTAGTCTGGGGGTCTTTCTGTGTGTTGGTGGTGCTATGGTGTAGCTGTATTCTAGTCCTCCATTGGTCGTGCTGGCTCTTAGGGCTATGGCGTGGAACTCTCCATGGCCGTCGTTGTCATAGTCTCCCCCGACGCCGTCCTTGTTGGTGTTGAAGGCGTCTAATACCTCTGTGATGGTGGGGGAGGCGATTGCTATGCCTAGAGCCCTTGGATAGGGGTATGCCGAGTCATAGATTATGATGTTGCTGCAGTTACGGCATATTGTAAAGGGGTCGGGTCCTAGGCTCCTCTCCACCAAGCTGTGGCTGGGTGTGTAGGCGTATCTTGGGCCTAGAACCTCCCCTGGACCTGTAAGGCCTCTTGGGGGCCATGTGATCGTGTCTAGCTGGTCTAGTGCAACGTCTATAACCTCCTTAACGTCGCCTTTGACTGACACGTTTACATTAACTGTTGGCCCATCAATGCTATAGTTCTTGATAACCTGGACTCCCATGCCCTCGAAGGTGAACGTGTATATAGGCCCGGGCCTCTGGGCAATCGTGCACTGCAGGTTCGAGGCCCAGACCCAGCCCTTTGGGGTCTCAAGGAATGGGTCGACCTTCATCATTGCGAGCAGATCTCCAGAGGTCCTACTATATAGCCTGATGTACCTGCACCCGTCAACTTCTACCCTTAAAACCTCATCCTGCTGCACCTTGAACCATGGCTTAGCTATCGAGTTATAATAGCGCTTCACGGTCTCAGCCATCTCTCTCGGGCCTACTAGCACTACTCCCTTTGACTCTAGGTAACCAGCCAGCTCCTCAACCTTCCCAAGGTTTTTGAAGCTCCATACGTTTACCAGGAATGCTATGAATAGGGGCCTCTCTCCTATACTCGATAGGATGTCGTCCACAATCCTCCTATACTCCTCATACTTGTATAGGTTTACTGTATAGATTATGGGGGTGCCTCTCCATACTGAGACTCCGGGGTATCCGTGGTCTCCGGGGAAGAGTGTAGGGTAGAAGTAGTGGTAGACCTGGTTGAAGTGGTTGAATCCCTTGTAGCCTAGGGGGTCCCATGATAGTAGAGTGTCTAGGCCAGCATCCTCTACGGCTGGCTTTAGCATCCTGGACAAGTCTCTGAGTGCCTCCTCAGGCATGAGCGTGGGGTTCATGTGGCCAGCCACAGCCACTCCCGCAACTATCTCGTCATTACTCGTTGCCTCCTCGCGTAGTAGGGCTAGTAGGTTGGGTGCTAGCCTTGCTATCCATGGGTTCACCGTCCACCCTATAGGTATCGAGCCTCTGAGGGGGTGATACCACCAGGATCCGGAGAGTAGAGTGTGCTGGAGGAAGGCTATGTTGTCCCCATCGCTTATAAATATGGTGGCATAGACTCTACCTGGCTCTGGCGATAGTGTTTCGGGCTCCTCTACCTGGTAGGGTTCTAGTAGTTGGTTTAGGTGCTCGGTGAAGCTGAGGCTGGAGGCGTAGTTGGCCACTATCAGCGTCTTGCCGTGTCTACTCAGGAGGTTGACCCCGTAATACTCGCCCGTGCCGCCTCCCGGGAAGAAGCCGTATGCTAGCCTTCCGGGGTGCCTCTCCAGTATATCCTCTAGCAGATTCCTCTCCTCTGTATCGCCTGGCAGGGGGCTTAGGCCAACTACAGCCATGCGGTGTTTTATCGCGTAGTCGGCCATATTGACTATCCCGGCTTCGAGTATTGCTATGCTGGACCTGCTTGTATTGGGTAGTAGCCTGAGTACCTCCCTGTAGACATGGATCTTATCCTGGAACCTGCCCCTGAGGTCTGTAATCGCCTTGAGGCCGAGGTCCTCGGCTAGCCTAGTGTTGCTTGGATGTAGTATTACTGCATCATTTATGCCTGCAAGCGTGATGGCTAGATTGAGCGTATCAATCAATCCAGGGTCATACACCACTACACCTCTTATATGCTCCCTATGCTTCTCTATGAGCCAGCGGAGGCTTCGCACCTCCCGCATATGACACCCCAGCAACTCCTCGGCATACCTTGCTAGCCTCACGTCACCATCACTATGAATCAGGTAGAGCCTTGGAGCGTCCCTGTTTACAAGGCCCTGGAGGCTAACTGCTGTTACAAGGTCCTCAAGCCTCCACCCCCTAACGTCTAGCAGGTAGACGTCGTTACAATATCTTGGCGTGCTCTGACCCACGGCTGCTAGAGTCATTGAGAGGATCATGGTAGATAATACTATTAGGGCTGCCGCCCTCAACACGGGTTACCCCACGTTATACCAGTCCCTGGGAGACCCTGTCCCGGGGTCCAGGCCCCCCTTGAGGCCTATGTTGGGCGGGTAATGGTTTAAAATATATGGGGCTAGACTTTCCCTCCGGGTAGTTATAGGCTTTGGGTGGCCCGTCTATGAGGAGATTTATATTTATTATTATATTTGTTATGGTGTTATCGACTCTCTCCTCGTTATTGCTGGGTGGGGGTTATGTTGATTCGATCATAATAGTGATCGATTATAAGAGTTTAGGCTATTCCAGCCCGCCTCTAGTGGTTGCGGGGCTAACGATCCCTGGAGTGGCTTCCTATACACCCCGGGTTGAGGTTGGCCAGGTCCTCAGACTCCACTTCGATGGGGTCGGGACGGGGTTTGAGGAGTTGGATTGGTTGTATAGGAGTGGGGAGACCAGGGCTATCCCAAGCATATCCCTGGCGCTTATAGACTATGCTGGAGGCGGTATACGTGTTAGGCAGCTAGTAATAACACCCAAGGCTCTAGCCCTACTCCGTGGAGGGGGCCCAGAGGCGCTTGAGGAGGTT
>JALWGG010000291.1:0-3249 GCA_027013765.1 Acidilobaceae archaeon | reverse complement strand
CGTTAAGCGTGTATAGGAAGAGGCTGGGAACACTACTAGTATACGTTGACAGGTGGAGTATGAAGACCATAGGGGATGGAGGGCTTTCAGTGGAGTTCACGATACCAAGGGGATTCACAGACCTGGTAGACACTAGGCCTTCATATAAGGCTGTAGACACGCTTGACGAGCCTATAAGGATACCGGGATGCGTGGTTAGGGATGGGTTAATTGCTTACCATAATCCCCACACCTCCAGGAGCGCTTACAGGGTGATAGATAGGGGCAGCCCATTCCACGGCTTCCTCGTTAACAGGAGTATCCCGGGTTTCTGGAGGGGGCATGTGCAGGGTGATCCAGGGCCCAGCTGGCTCGGCCTCCTGGAGGGTGTCTATACAGCTGTGTACATGATAGAATATAAGCAGGGTGATGATGTAGATGTGTTGCTGGATAGCATGGTACCCGGGGTCAATGAGTATGTTAGAAGGATTATCGGTGGGGCTGTGGATGGTCGGCCGGTTGAGGATGTAAGCCCTGCCGGAGGCTACCTACTGTATGATACCATGGAGCGCTGGATCAGTGGAGAGGTGGGTTCCTGGATCGATACAAGGGAGATTTCAGGGATAAGCAGGATTTATAGTGTCAACACGACTATACTAGAGGCGGTATTCGACGACTCCAGTTACAGTGGGGACCCTAATATAGTGTATTTTATCGGGGTAATCCGGGGTTATAGCGGTAGCCCCTACAGGGAGGGTATAGCTGGCTACGGGGTCGCTGGAATATATACAAGTGCGGCCAGCATCTACAGGAGGCTCAGCTCCGTAGCCCCTTTCTCCATACTGCCCGGGCACTCCACCTACATTTACGGGGACGTCATCTTCCACCTAGGCAGCGATGTTGGAGTGGTGCTATATGATTTTCTGGGTGTAGGGGTTGATGAGTGCAACGATACATGGCTCGTGGTGGAGCCCCAATTCCTCTTCTACGTCGACGTAGTCCCAGAGATAATCAGCCTTTATGAGGGGGACCAGAGGCCAACCTCCAATCTAGAGTTCCTAGAGGGGTACCTAGCGGATTATACCTACTACCGCATGGTATATACCCCAGAGGATTTCAATAACTATAGTGACTTGCTCAAGGAGTGGAGTGCCAGCAAGATCCGGGGCCTAAACTCCGCCTACTACCTAGGAGCCCCACCCCTACTAGAGCCAGTGGTACTATTGCTGGGCCAGGATACGGGGCCGCTGGCCAAACACTTCATAGATATGATGGGTATGATGACCAATATCGTGTATGAGGCATATAACACCTGGAAGGTGGGGCTATACTTATCCATAGCACTCCATGACAGCTACAACAAGCCAGCAAAACCCACTCTCATAGAGTGGAGGATGACGACCAACAAGTTCTTTTACCACACCCAGAGGAACCCGGAGCTCTTGCCACTCATAGGATCAAGAGTTGAGCTGGAGCTAAGCGACTATAAATGAGCCAGGCCTGCGGTGCCTCCTAAATCCATTATCCCCCAGGGCTTCACCCCCTTTACCGGGGTGCATTGGCGTGGGCGAGCCTGTGCCAGTGTATGGCCAGGGATTCTTCGTCGTGTCTAGGGGTGTGATCACGTATATCATAGTGTTTGATTATCTGGACGAGGAGCTCTATTACCAGAGGCTTATAGAGGAGGGGCTGGTTAGGGGTGAGGAGGAGAGGCTTGCGCGTAATATGCAGGAGATAATGGATGAGGAGAGGGTTATCGTTAATGGCGAGGATGTGAGGGTTGAGGTCCTCGATGCGAGGGTCGAGGTTAGGGGTGATCCTAGGAGGCCTTCAGTCACGTTCACGTCAATAATACCATACAGGCCCAGGCCTGGGGTTAACGTGTATGAGAACCTGTATGAGGAGGATGAGGCATCCTATGACTACACCGTCTACTGGATAGCAGGGCCCTGCATAGAGATTACCGGGATAGAGTCTCCTGGGATAGTCGAGCATGGCCGTTGGGTCACCAGGATCTTTGTTAGGCGCGGAACACGCGTAACAGGGTATGAGAGCGTGTCATTCAAGATCCAGTGCTAGGCGGTGGATACAGCCTGGTCCCAGCCGAACCAGGATAGGCCAGGGCTCAGGTTGCGCTTCACATACCTTAGATACCTGGACATGATCCCGGCTGGGAGGCCGTGTAGCTTGAAGAGCCTCTCAAGGCTCTGGAGCCTGATCAAGACGTCGCCGGGTATGTGGCCCCTTATGGAGTAGCTTGCAAGGTCCTTCAGGGTATGGTAGCCCAGCATTAGCAGGGCCGCCCTGTGGGGGCTCCTCATCGATCTACTCATCCTCCTAAGCCTCTCGGCATCCTCCTCCGCCATAACCCATATGGTGGGGCTCCTCACTCCGGGGCACCGTTAGGGATCTAGATGGTGTATTGGAGAGAATATGGTGACTAGTCCATAACACCCGGCCCTAGACCGGGGTATTACAGTGGTTAATACTGTGGTCCCCGTCTAGCTTGTTCTTCATCCCTTCATGGTCGGGGCCGGTGATCTCGGTCATCCCGTCAGGTGAATACTACCCCCTCTACGCTCTTTACAAGTGTGCCCTTGTATAGGAAGTCTATCTGCCTTAGTGCCGCGTGCATGTCGAAGTCGTTCAACGCGCTTATACCGTCTACCGGTACTACCACCCTGTACCATCTTAGGGCAGCGCTTGCTACTGTGTGGAGAACGCATATGTTCGCAACTGTACCCACAACCACCAGGTTCCTTATCCCATAGACCTTGAGTAGGTCATCTAAGGGTGTGCCGTAGAAGCCGTCATACCTCGTCTTCATTACTACAATATCGCCTGGCTTGGGCTCCAGCTCATCTATGATCCTCCACCCCCAGGTGCCGTGCTTTACGTGCTCCCCCCAGATCCTGTACTCCGGGTCGTCGTCATAGTGCGTGTCCTGGGTGTAGAAGACCCTTGCCCCAGCCCTCCTAGCTTTCTCTAGTAGCCTCTTGATCGGCTCGATCGTCTCCCGGGATGATGGGACGAATAGGGCGCCCTCCGGATGGACGAAGTCATTCTGCATATCAACAACTATGACGGCAGTCTCCCTGGCAGGGAGCTCGACCCTCTCGACGACCCTGTACTCCGGCACCTCAACCATCATCCCAGCCCACCATATAGTAATTTATTATGGTGGTCCTGGAGGGATAAGTGTATTATCTATACATGCAACGCCTATCTCTAGACGGGTGCTGCCTGTGGATTGTCCAGGCATAAAGGGGC
>JALWGG010000290.1 GCA_027013765.1 Acidilobaceae archaeon | reverse complement strand
TGGCGAACTTGTCACCTATCTCCGGTATCCTCAGGTCCCTAACCCTAACCTTTACCTGCTTATTCCTCTCGGCTGTCTGAGTTATTATCACCTGGTCTACTACCCCCTTCTCGCCGAAGCGAAGCTGGACGCTTGTGTCCCTGTGTACAAGGGCTGCCGCTCCTATCGCCCTATCCTCCCCCATGAATTTGGGGGGGCTCTCTCTGCCGACGAGTATGTCCCCGCCCTCAACCTCAACCTCCGGGTCCACTACCCCGTCGGGGGCGAGCTTCCTATAGTACTTGTCACCCTTGTGGTCTAGCAGCTTGGGGTGGGGGATCGTGATCTTGTCACTTACCCCGCCTGGATAATCGTTCTCAACCGCTGTGTATACCCTGAAGAAGTGGCTCCTTGCCAGCCCCATGTCTATGGAGCTCTTGTTGAATATTAGGGCGTCCTCTATATTGTACCCCTGGTAGGACATTAGAGCTACAACCATGTTCTGGCCAGCCGGCCTGTTATTGTAGCCCATCAGGTCTAGGGCCCTTGTCTGGACGAGGGGCTTCTGGGGGTAGTGGAGTAGGTATGAGTGGCTGTCCGTCCTGAAGTGGTAGTTGAGCGCGTATAGGCCCAGGGCCTGCTTAGCCATGGCCGCCTGGTATGTGCTCCTTGGGCTCTGGTTGTGCTCTAGGTATGGTATGGTCGCGGCTGATACCCCTACAATGGCGGGTACCCATAGCTCCATGTGGGTGTGCTCCTCCGTCACGTCCCATGGGAACTCTGCTACATAGGCGTTCTCCTCCTCGTCGGGGTCCAGCATCTCTATTACACCCATCTTGATGAGGTCCCAGAACCTTATCTCACCCTTCTTAAGCTTCTCTACGTGCTCCTTCTTGAGTAGAGGCTTGCCGTTCTCGACCCTGACTAGGGGCCTTAGGAGTCTACCCTCATCTGTGTTTATGTAGACCTCGTTTATGTATTCATCCCTTATATGGGCCACGTTTACCTCGAAGCTGAGTTTCCCACTCCTCCTTAGCCTCCTAATCTCCTCAGCGAGCCTGGCCCCGTCGGGGTGGTAGCCTACCGGCTTGCCGTTGAGGAACACCTTGGCCCCGGTAACCATGATCTCCGGCGTCTCCCCGGTCTTGAGGACCTCCTCTATAATCTCTTCAAGCTTCTTGACGCCCAGCTTGTATAGTAGCTCCTCGATCTCCGACTCATCTACCCCAACGGATATGTAGGCCATTAGTGCAAGGTTCTTTACAAGCCCACAGTTTATCCCCTCTGGGGTCTCGAAGGGGCATAGCCTGCCCCAGTGGGTGCCGTGGAGGTCTCTAGCCTCGAAGTGTGCCTGGCCCCTGCTGAGGGGTGAGATCACCCTCCTAAGGTGGCTTAGCAGGCTTATCCAGTTTGTCCTGTCCAGTGCCTGGCTTATCCCGGTCCTGTTCTGCCCCCAGTTCCCGGTTGCGAGGGCTGTCTTAAGCTTATCCGTTATTATATCCTTCCTCACTATGTAGGAGAACCTGATCTTCCTCCTCTGGCTTATGTGTTCCTCCAGCTGGGTCTCTATGTGGTGGACGAAGTTGTTGAACGCCTCCCTGAACATCTCCGATATATGGTCCCCGGCCAGCCTTAGCCTCTTATTGGAGTAGTGGTCCTTGTCGTCGGGCTTCCTCTTCCCCAGGTATAGCTGGAGCACCCTATTAGCCATCTCAGCCAGATAGAAGGCCTTCATCTTCCTCGACTCAGGCCCGGTCCCCAGGTGGGGTAGGAACTGTGTATCCAGGAACTCCTCTGCCCTCTGGATCCTAACCTCCCTAGGCTGCCCTGGGGCGAGCCTGTTCCCTATATACTCTAGGGCCTGCTCCCTGCTCGTGACTGTCAGGGCGACCTTCTCGAAGCTGGGCATGAGCTCCCTCTGTATGTCGGGGTCTGGGCTTATGGCTGCAGCGATCTCCGACTCCTTCTCAAGCCCCAGGGCCCTCATGAGGACGACGA
>JALWGG010000289.1:3182-6087 GCA_027013765.1 Acidilobaceae archaeon | reverse complement strand
GATATACCCTACAACCTCGTTGTCATAGTCCGCCACCAGGACGAGGTCCTCGCCTGAGATGTACTCCTTGGCCAGCTCCGCTGCTATGTTCTCCGCATCAGCGTCTAGAGCCCATGCTGGGTCGAATTCCTGGTTGAAGGAGTAGAACCTGTAGACGAGGCGGGACAGGCTCTCAAGGTCCCTCTCGGAGGCCCTCCTAACGGATAACCCGGGCTCATACATGCCTAAACACCCCCTACTTATAGTCTACTGGGGGCCTGGGGATCAGGCCCTGGTCCCAGAGGAGATCATGCTTCTCCCTGCTAGCCTTTATTATGGATTCAGCCCTCTCAAGCTCCTCCCTATACGTTGTAGTCCTCCTGGCAACGCCCTCTGTGACCGCCTTCACAGCAACCGCCGCTGCAACCCTGGGGTATAGCTGCCACTCCTCCATCTTGGGTATTATATAGTCCTCCCTCAGCCCCTTCTCCTCTGCGAACTTCGCTATCTCAACAGCTGCCTCGATCGCCATCTCATCGGTTATAGTCTTAGCCCTAACGTCTAGGACTCCCCTGAATACCGCGGGGAATACTAGGCTGTTATTCACCTGGTTCGGCAGGTCGCTCCTGCCTGTTGCAACTATCCTGGCGCCAGCCTCCTTGGCCTCCCACGGCCATATCTCCGGCACTGGGTTTGCCTCCGCGAATACTATTGCATCCCTATTCATCTTGGCCACCCACTCCTTCTTTATAACACCAGGGCCTGGCCTGCTGGCGGCTACAAGGGCATCAGCACCCTCCAGGGCCTTCTCTATCCCGTCACCCGACCTCAGCCATCCTCCCCCAGTCTCCAGCGCTATCCTATACTTCCACGGGTTGCTGATCATGAGCTTGTCTATATCGTGCCTGTGTGGGTGTAGGACGCCCTTGCTGTCGAGCACGACAATGTTCCCTGGGGGGACCCCCCAGACCTTTAGGAGCCTGTAGAGGGCTATGTTCGCCGCCCCAGCGCCGAATAGTACTATGCGTGAGGACCTCATGTCCTTGCCCACCAGCTTGAACGCGTTTATAAGGCCTGCAAGGGTAGCTGCAGCGGTCCCCTGCTGGTCGTCATGCCACACTGGTATCTCAAGCTCCTCCCTAGCCCTCTCCAGCAGGGCGAAGCACTTGGGACTCTCTATATCCTCAAGGTTTATACCGCCGAAGCTGGGCTCGATTGCCTTGAGAAGGTTCAGCCACCCCTCCAGGTCCCGGATCCTATGGACCAGGGGGACTGCATCCACCCCCCCAAGGTACTTGAATATCAGCGCCTTACCCTCCATGACGGGGTATGCACCCTCGGGCCCTATCTTGCCCAGGCCCAGGACCCTCGTCCCATCACTGATCACGGCGATCGTGTTCCACCTGCTAGTGAGCTCGAAGCTCTCGTCAGGGTCCCTGGCAGAGATCCTTGAGGGCTCGGCGACCCCAGGGGTGTACCATATTGCGAAGTCCTGGAGACTCCTTATAGGGACCTTAGGTATAGTCTCCATCTTGCCCCCGTAGAACCTGTGTAGCTTAACACTGAGCCCATACCAGTCTACCTGCTCCTCGGCCCTAGACAATACATGCCACCTGGCACACTACACATATAGATATATTCATAGCCCATAGATAATTAAGGTGGTGCGTAAGAAGTCTTGACAATATTCATACCACAGATATAATAACCCACTGGGTGCCCGTAGTCGTGCAATTGATGTGTAGTGCATATTATCGGAGGAGGGGGTCCTGTGCGGGGTTCGTGTTTTTAGCCTGTTACCGAGCTTCCCACTGGCTTGATGAAGTATAAGAGTACCACTATAGCATCGTCATCGGTGGCTTGGGGATTATTGTGTTCATAGTGGTTGAAGACGACTGCACCGATTAGGGCTCCATACTCGCTTGGAGCCTGGATATAATAGGATCCCGTATAACTCATGACCACATGGGTATAGTCTCCCAGGTACCCGTAATCTGTTACTACATAAAAACCGTCGAAGTGCGTGCATGGTAGTTCGACTAGATCTGTCCCCTATAAAAAGCTAGCCGCAGTGGCTCCATACATTACATCAGCAACACCACTAAACAATCCTGATGCAAGACTAACAACCTCAACCACCACAGCTGGAACCTCATAGCCAGCAATGGATAGCACTATTGATGCAAAGCTGCCTAGCACGCTGATCGTGGAGAGCATGGTAGAAAGCCCGCTGAAGCTACCGGGCCCGTTGGGGTTGGTTGACTCCACGCTGTTCGTCAAAAAAGAGTATTGTATGTATCCATCGTTAGGTGGTTCGCAGCCTCCGGTATCTTCATAGTGGATCCTTCCAGATGTAATGTTTATATCCGGCACCTCTAACGGGTCTCCAAAGTACCCCTCTCCGGCTATTGATGTCCTCAATGATGACACATCCACATAGACATTGTACACGTCTAGGCTTGGTTGATAGTGGCTCCCTGAAATACCGGTGACGGCCTCTGTATGGTATTTGATATCATACACGTTACTGGGATAGCCTGCACTAGTTATGACAGGGTATAGGAGTGTCTTGACGTATAGAGTCATTAGGGGGCTGTCAGGACCTCCAGGATACCTATAGCCTATTAGTATCAAGCCAGACTCCCTTATATCCGTGCCTCCGGGGACCTCTACTACGTCGCTAGACACAGTAACCCAGGCGCACTCATCTATATACGGGGCCCCGGCTGGGTTTGTGATCCAGAGTTTGCCGTATATCGTCAAGCCTCCCCCACCAGTATACAATACGGGGGTCTCCTCGACTTGTGCGTCAATCCTTAGCAATATTGGGCCCTTAATGCCCCCTGGGTCATATGTTACTTTAACCCCGTTAGGTATCCTTGCAATAGATACGTTCTTCAAGGCCTCTAGAGCCTCTAGGTCTAGG
>JALWGG010000289.1:0-3172 GCA_027013765.1 Acidilobaceae archaeon | reverse complement strand
AAAGTATATCCTGTCTATCCTAACGGTTACTGTTGATTTGAGCATGAAGATCTCCCCCGGCTCTGCCTCCACCTTGAACCCTATCCTACCTCTAGCCGGTACTATAGTGGTTTCATCGATCTTGATCCACGAGCCATTTACCAGCTTGTATAGCTCCAGCCCTGCTGGGAGCCTGGAATAGCCTGGGGCGAGGTCTAGTAGTAGCGCACCCTTGACTGGTTTGAGTGGTGTTAGGAGGAGGGGGTTTCCGGGTACTATAGCAGTCACCAGCCCGTCGAGGCTTTGGGCTGGTACTGTGTGGATTCCTCCATTAGCCTGTTTTACTATAGCCTTAACAGGGTCCCCCACTGGCTTGTAGGGGTTCCCGCCTACTATGTATGTATCCTTGGGGGCCCTGTATATGGATATGCTATTCACACTAACGCCACTGTCCCCCGTGGGGCTGTAGATTTCGAGTGTGCTGGTTGGAGTGGATAGTATCCAGTTGGATCCATCACCTATGACGTAGGGTAGGAGGGAGTCATACGTTAACCCACCGATACTAGCCACCGCACCCACACTCTGGCTAACGTAATAGAAGCCTGCATGTACACTAACATTACCCTCGCAATCTATCCGGGTGGCTAGGGCATAGCTCACCATCCTTACATACACTAGATCCCCAGGGCTTACATCCCACCTCTTTACCAGGACAACGGCTGATTGCTCAACATGCATTAATAGTGCGGTATCAGCATCATAGGGATTATCATTATCCTTAGGGAGAACCGGCGGGTGATACTTTATACCCAAATAGGAGGGTATATTAGCCTGCTCATAGCCTCCAAGCCTCCCCTCCCAGCCCGATAACCCTTGAATGTTGAAATCATGCGTTAGAATATAGGGATTACCCTAACCATCCTCCATCGCCTTCAGCTTCGGTAGCTCGATCATAGCGGCATACTGAACGGCAGCATTGAGGACCTATGTAGCATTGAAGATAAATCTTCATTATCTAAACTATTTATATTTAGTTTATTTAATATTAGAAAACTTAGAATTAATGCTATTACTAGTATCCCACTAATCCACATATTCCTATTGCGCATAATATAGGTTCCCTAACAGTATATCATAATAAAATATAGAGTTATTTAAATCTGAGTATATATCTTCTAACATATTGATACATATGTTCAATTCTCTATAGTTGGCGTGATTTATGGGTTATATGAAGGGTTTGTATGTTGCTGTGGGTCCTAGCTCTTCTTCTATTTCGAGGAGTCTGTTGTATTTTGAGGTCCTCTCTCCCCGTGCTGGTGCTCCTGTCTTTATGATCCCGCTTCCTGTTGCTACTGCTAGGTCTGCTATGAATGGGTCCTCTGTGTCGCCGCTTCTGTGGCTTATGATTGTCTTCATTCCCGCCTGTTGTGCTTTGTAGACGTATTCTAGTGTTTCTGTGAGTGTTCCTACCTGGTTTACCTTGACTAGGGCGGCGTTTGTTGCCTTGGCTTCTATCCCTTTTTCTAGTAGCCTTGTGTTTGTGGCGTATAGGTCGTCTCCTACTATTAGTGTCTTGTAGCCTATCTTCCTGGTAAGGATCGAGTATCCCTCAAAGTCGTCTTCTTGGAATGGGTCTTCGATGTAGGCTAGCCTGTACCTGACGGCTAGGTCCACGTATAGGTCTATTAGCTCGTCCCTGCTATAGCTCCTCCCCGACACCCTGTATGTGCCGTCTGTGTAGAAGTGGTTTGCCGCGGCGTCTATGCCAAGGTAGAAGTCCGTTCCGAGTGCGTAGCCGCTCCTGTCTATGGCCCTCTCAAGGGCCTCCAGGGCCTCCTCCACGCTTCGCATTGGCGGGGCGAATCCCCCCTCGTCACCCACGTTAATGGCTGAGGCCCCGTACTTCTCCTTGAGGTATCCTTTGAGGCTCCAGTACACCTCCACGGCCATTCTAAGGGCCTCGGAGAAGCTGTCTGCACCCATAGGTATGATCATGAACTCCTGGAAGTTGAGCTCGTTGCCTGCATGTGCCCCTCCATTTATTACATTCAGGACTGGCACAGGGAGTAAGCGCCTCGCAGGCCCCCCGAGGTACTGGAATAGGGGTATACCCGCGGTCGCGGCTGCCGCTTTGGCTACCGCTATGCTTACTGCAGTGGTGGTGTTGCCCCCGAGCCTAGACTTGTTGCCGGTCCCGTCGAGCGCTATGAGTGTATTGTCTACCAGGTCCTGCCTCCTAGAGTCTACTCCAACAAGCCTGGGCCTGACCTCTGTATCTATAAGGCCCAGCGCCCGTGACACGCCCTTACCATTCCACCTCCTACCCCCGTCCCTAAGCTCCACGGCCTCCTTACTACTCTTACTAGCACCGCTAGGCGCTATGCCATACCCGATGCCGCCTCCACGGGTCCTTACAATAGCCTTAACTGTGGGGGTGCCCCGGGAGTCTAGTGCCAGGAGACCCTTGACATCGTCGATCAGGAACCCATCCGCCATAGCAGTGCACCCACCATAAATACATTAAACCCCTAGGCTAGCATATAAAATAATAGCCCGTGCCTGCCCTAGGCCCGCGGGTCACGCGGGGGTTCGATGAAGGCAGGTGTCTTGCGGCCGGACCCTCTCCCCTTATCCTAATTATAATAATGTTACCTGGAGACCCTTGAGACTCGGGTACTAGGGCTTGGATAGGGAGGGTGTGCTTGTAGTAGACTTTGGAGGCCAGTATGCGCACCTGATAGCTAGGAGGGTTAGGGAGCTGGGTAGGTGGAGCGAGCTCGTGCCAGCCAGTGCTGGGGCTGAGGGCGTATCCAGGGCCCTTGATGGTGCCAGGGCTGTTATACTCAGTGGGGGCCCAGCCTCTGTCTGGGAGGAGAGCCATGATGATGTGGCCATGGAGGTCCTCCGGAGCGGGCTCCCGGTACTCGGTATATGCTATGGCCACCAGCTGCTGGGCAAGGTCCTCGGAGGCGTCGTCGGCCCCAGCCCTAGGCCCGAGTTCGGGCCCACCTATGTAGAGGTCCTCGACCCTAGCGGCTTGTTGAGGGGGTTCAAGGGCCGGGTAAGGGTCTGGATGAGCCATAACGATGCTGTCCTGGAGCCCCCGCCCGGTGCCAGGGTGCGTGGAAGGGGCCCTGGGAGCCCGGTGGCTGCCATGGCCGTGGGGAGGGTCTATGGGGTCCAGTGGCAC
>JALWGG010000288.1 GCA_027013765.1 Acidilobaceae archaeon | reverse complement strand
TTCATATACTCAACGCCGGAGGACAGCCGTAGGATGCATGAGGAGATAACTGAGAACGCCAGAGAACTCATAGAGGGTCTAGGGCTGCCATACAGGATAGTCAACATAGCCTCAGGAGACCTGGGTGCATGTGCCATAAAGAAGTATGATATAGAAGTCTGGATGCCAGCCCAGGGCAGGTACAGGGAACTAATCAGCTCAAGCAACTGTACAGACTGGCAGGCATACAGGCTGGGGATACGGCTGATAAGGAGGAAGGGGATGGAGAGGGACTATGTGCATACCCTCAACAGCACTGCAATAGCGTCGACGCGGACCATAACTGCAATACTAGAGAACTACCAGGAGCCTGACGGGAGGGTAGCTATTCCAAAAATCCTTAGAAAGTATCTGGAGCCCTTCGAGTCCGCACCCAAGGACTACATACTACCGCGGAGGGTTAAGAGCTAGCGTCCTATAATCCTCCTGAAGAACTTGGAGAAGCTGGAGCCCTCTGACTCGTCACCACCTCCACCCTGCCTGCTGAATACTATACCCCTAGCCGAGTCCTCAGGCATATACGCATACCTTCTAGCCTTATCCAGTAGCACCTGGAGCTCCTCGTCAGTCGCATAGTCTATAGGGTATCCCTGCATGTCATTATCCTCCCATACAGACTGGAGCCTGTCCAGTATGACTATAACCTCTGGGTCGGAGTAGAACGCGGCCTTCCTCCAATTGCTATAGTTATCATCTATAAGGCTTAGGATCTCCCGCTTGACGCGATCTCTATCCAACTCACACAACCCATGTATAGTTAGAGTGAGGCTAGGGGTAGTATCTTTTACCCTATGCCGACTCAGCCATCTGCCTCTTCCACTGCTCCACTATATCATATCCATATATGGCCTTCAGCATCTCCCTGCCCTCCTCTGTGATCCTCTCTGGAGACCAGGGAGGGTCGAAGACTACATCCACAAGCACGTCCTCGGCCTCGGGGACAGCGTCCCTTATAGCCTCCTCCACATACGCTGCTAGGGTACCTGTTACCGGGCATCCTATGGCTGTTATGGTCATGACTACATGAATCCTTGGCCCTTTATCTCCCTTCTCTACACGTATCTCATAGATGAGCCCCAGGTCATATATGTTGACTGGTATCTCCGGGTCATATACCTCCTTGAGCGCCTCTATGACCCTCTTAATTACCTCAGGATCCCCCTCTGTGACTACTCCCCCCTTACTTAGATCCACTTCCTCCGAGGCCATGCCCAGGCACCTGACTCATACTGCTATTTTTCGGGAGTTAAATAATGATATATAGTTTATATATGGTTGAATACCGCATATAACGCTTAGAACTACTTTATGATTTTACTTATTCTATTAAATTATAATATTGCCTCACGTGGCGTCTTCCATTTCTCTAGCCCTACTGTAAGCCCTGCTCAGTATTGAGTCCAGATATGCCCGATCCATATCATGCACCCCATCACTCACTATAGAGTATACATGGGCTATAGCCATTGACAACTTGTCGATGGCAAGCTCGACCTCTGGAGACAATGAGCGGGACTCTGAGAGTGCTACGCGGGACGCCTCCAAAACACTCAAAACCCTCCTAGGGTCTAGCCTTGGCGTGCGGGTCCATGAGTCCAGCTCTCTGGCAATCTCTTCAACAATACCAAGTATCACGGCTGCCTTAAACCTGATATCAGGCTCGAAGCCATACTCCCTTGATAGCTGGAATATGCTCCTCAACCTTATCATGCTATGCCTAGCCTCTGCAAGCGCCTGGACTAGTAGCATTCTGGTTGTGAAAGGCCTCATCCAACCCCCCAGGAGTACTTTATTGCACGGAGGGGTTTTACGGGGTTAACCACTATTATCCACGGAATACAGTTAAAACTAGCATATATGATAGTATGGGTGATATAGCCACTATTATTAAGCCGAGCACCTGTACATTATTCATCCCAGCCTTATACCCAGCATATACTAGTAC
>JALWGG010000287.1 GCA_027013765.1 Acidilobaceae archaeon | reverse complement strand
GGCGATCATAGAGGCTGCCAGGGTAGTAGTTGGGATGGGTGGAGACGATTTCCTGCTCAAGGCACCTGTCAACAGGGTCAGGGAGGCATTAATGAGTGTGAGGGGTGTTGGGGAGAAGACTGTAGACGTGTTCCTATCAGTAGTCAGAGGCGTGGAGGTGTTTGCAGTCGACACGCATGCACGCAGGATCGCGGTCAGATGGGGGCTTGCAGGGCCGAGGTCTGGGTACCGAGAGATATCGGAGGCATACAGGAGGTTCTTTAATGGTAGGAACCTGGGAGAGGCTCATAGGCTAATAATAGCTCTTGGCCGCAGATACTGCACATCCAGGAGGCCGAGATGCAGTATATGCCCAGTGAGGGATCTATGCCCCTACGCCTCTCAGGCATCGCAGTCAGCAGGCCAGGGAGGGAGGCTTGGCTAGCAGATGAGCTGTTAGACACGATCCTCCCCCACGACCCTGATGCAAGGGTCCTTGAGACCCGGTATAGGGGGGTGTTCCTCCTCTACTCTAGCCTGGAGCCCGTGGATACAGCGAGGATCGTGTCCAGGGGTGTACACTCCTTCATGAAGAGGTATACGCCTGCAATGCATACCCTGAAGTCGCCTGGCAGGGAGGAGGTGGAGGGCCTGGTGTACAGGCTCCTGGAGGTGCTGGATGCGTCAGCCGTCCGCGTCATCGTCTCTCTAAGGGGGCGGGGCAAAAGGCTGGGGGGTAGGAGCCTTATAGAGGAGCTGGTCAGGAGGCGCGGCATAGCACTGTCTAGGAGGGCTAGGCACCTGATCATCATTGAGTCGATCGAGGACCTCCTCATAGCAGCGTCAGGTATTACTGGGAGCTGTGGATATGATTGTATAACCGTTGTACCACCAGCCTAATCCCTATAATAACCCTAGGAGCTAATACATCCGATCAGGTATGGATTAGAGGTAACATGTACAGTGGATGTGATGACTGATGATGTTCGAGTCCAGGATCTTCAAGGACCCGAAGTGGCTGGACGAGGGCCAGATACCACCCACCCTACGCGTCAGGAGGAGAGAGGCGGAGATGCTCATAAGGAGGTACCTGAACAGGTTCTATAGCGGCGCCGCGGCCTCTGATATAACACTAATCTACGGCTCGATCGGGAGGGTTGGTATAGGCAAGACGACGCTGGGCCGGTTCGTGGGTAAAGCTGTTGAAGACTCTGTTGGGAGATACGGTGTAAAGGCAAAGTATATCTATATAAACGTCTTCGCCGCCCCGAGCATACACCAGATCCTAGCCCTATTAGCCATGCAGGTAGGGCTTAGGATAAACGTTAGGGGTATAACGGCGATCGAGGCTTTGCGGGCCATAGTAGACCACCTTGAGAGGAGGAACATGTATGCGCTGGTAGTCCTGGACGAGTTCCAGAGCCTGCTCCTCTCATCTAAGAGCTCCTGGGACGACCTATACCTGCTCCTGAGGGTCCACGAGGAGGTCCCCACGAGGGACGGGTTGAATAGGATATTCTTCCTCCTTATAGCATCGGATATAAGGATACTTAGCCTCATGAAGGATAGGATCCCCCAGGTTGAGTCTCAGATAGGCTTCAAGATCCACCTGAAGCCCTACACCCCGGAGGAGCTATATGAGATACTAGAGCAGAGGGCGGAGCTGGCGCTCAAGCCAACAGCCTGGCAGCCATACCTGCTGGAGATGATTGCAGACAGCTTCGGCTACAGGGAGTCAGAGTCCAGGGGTGACGGTAATGCCAGGAAGGCTATAACGAGCCTTAGGATGGCGGCTGAGAGGGCGGAGGCCGAGGATAGCTATATGATAACGGAGAACCATATACGCTGGGCCATATCCGAGAACATGGCTGGCTACATACCGGTGACCGAGCTAAGGGCGCTATCATTCCACGAGCTACTCCTACTCCTAGCCCTATCCAAGGAGGTCCTCTACCGGGGGGGATACGTGACCACTGGGGAGCTGACGAAGAGGTACCAGGAGATAGCGGAGCACTACAATGAGAGGCCACGGGGGCACTCCCAGCTGAACGTGTACATCAGGAACCTGAGCAATCTCGGCTTCATAGAGGCTAGGGGCTCCGGGAAGGGTATAAGGGGTAGGACCACACTGCTAAGGATCTCCCCAGAGATACCTGTGGACAGGCTTGTGGAGGTGCTGGAGCACCTGCTAGTCGACAGGTTAAACTGAGGGTCCAGTAATGGATATAGAAGAGGTCTTCGGGAGCAGGGGGCGGATCAGGGTATTCAAATACCTGCTGGAGGAGGGCTACGCCAACATATCAAGGATTGCTAGGGAGACGAGGTTGCACTACAAGATCGTCAGGAAATACCTGGAGGAGTTCAAGGCCCTAGGGCTGGTGGAGGAGAGGCGATACGGCAGGCTTAGGATATACGCACTCAACCTATCCGACCCCAGGATAGGAGCTTTAAAAGACCTGCTAAGGGAACTAGAAAGGATATAGGGTGGAGCCCTATGGCGTCAATGGTGGATATAACTGGGAAGAGCGTAGTATACAGGGAGGCCACGGCGACCGGCATCATCAAGCTAAGGCCGGAGACAATAGAGCTCATCAGGAAGAAGGGGGTAGAGAAGGGTGACGTAGAGCAGGTAGCCTCGGTGGCGGCTGTGCTAGCAGTCAAGAAGACCCCCGAACTAGTGCCACTATGCCACCCAATACCTATTACAGGCGTGGAGGTCGACTTCAGCTATGGAGAGGACCATGTGGAGGTTAGAGTGTCGGTCAGGACCACTGCAAAGACTGGGGTGGAGATGGAGGCCCTGGCAGGCGTCACGGCAGCACTACTAACGATATGGGATATGGTTAAGAAGTATGAGAAGGATGAGGAGGGCCAGTACCCATACACCATGATTACCGGGGTTAGGGTCGTGAGGAAGGTTAAGTCCTCCTCCTAGTCCTCCTCCCAGACCTCTTGGATAGGAAGGCGTCCAGACCCTTAGGCTTCTCCTCTTTAACCTCGACGTCAACCCCCCTAGCCCTCCTAATCCTCTCTGCAGCCTTCAGGACCTCATCGGCCCTAGGCCCTGCAAGTAGCTTGACCTCCTCCCGGGTTAGCCTGTATCCGAGCGCTATCCTGGCTGGGGTCGCTGGGTCCCTGCTATTCCTGAATATCACGTATAGGTATGGGAGGACCTCGTTCTTGACAACAGCCCTGCTGGCCTGCACTCTATCTGCTATCTTTGATGCGAGCCCCTCCCTAACCTCCCTGACCTGCCTCAGCTGGGCCATCATCTTGATCTTCTCAGGGTATGAATACCTCTCCCTTGAGATCCCACCCTTAACCCTGGCGAACGCGACCCCGGGGCCCATGAGGTCGAAGACGTATGATAAGAGGCTCCAGTGGCCCTGGAATTTGGCCCTGTTGAGGAATAGAGAGGCCCTTGCAAGGGCTTCATACGCCCTGTAGAGGTCCTCCGGGTCCTTATACTTCTTATGGGTGTTATCGTTAAGCCATGCCAGCAGGGTTTCATAGTCCTCCTCGCTATTTGTAACCGCCTTCTTGGCCTGCCATGCATACTTTGCATAGTATATACTGTTCAAGGTCCTCCAGAGGTCTATGCTCTTGTCACGCCCCTTCACAAGCGCCTTGGCCAGGCTTAGTGTCACCTTCCTGTAACCCTCTGCTATCGCCTCTAGATCGTTTATGGCGGCCCTCACATCCCCCATGCTCCTCTCGGCTATGTACTTGAGGGCTTCCTTCTCGCAGTACAGCTTCTCCGTGTTACAGATCCTCTCCAGTAGCTTGAGTATATGGGTTGTCGAGAGCTGTCTGAACTCCACCAGCAACACCACGTCCCTGAGTGGCCTGAGCTGGTCCTTCCACGGGTCGTTGGCCGTCATCACGATCGGGTTCTCAGTATACCCTATAATCTCTAGCAGAGCCTTCAAGCCCCCGGCATCCTCCTTGGGGGCTATGCCGTCTATCTCGTCTAGCAGTATCAGTATCCCCTTCCCGAAGAGGGGCTTCTTCGTTGCAGCTGAACCAACAATCCTCCTTATATCCGTATCCCTCCTGTAATCGCTTGCATTCAACTCTAGCAGCTCGAATCCATACTCCTTGGCTATCGCCTCTATTAGACTAGTCTTCCCAACTCCCGGGGGCCCGTAGAGTAGTGCAGCCCTCTTGCTGGGCTTCTTCCCCTTAGCCCACGTCTCGATCCATGGTATGAGTATTTGCTTGGCCTTGTCCTGGTTTATGACCTCGTCTACCCTCTTGGGCCTATACTTTATCACCCATGGTAGCCTCTTCAAGACGCCCTCCTCCCTAGTAGGGATAGCCATGCGAGGAACGCTGTCAGCTGTATATCGTCGTCGCTGCCCTCGACCAGTCTGTAGTGGATTTCTCCCAGATAATCAGCTATCAGGACCCTATTCTCCTCGCTAATCTTCAGCTCGTTGCCGAATATCTCCTTGTGGATCTGCTTTACCACGTCCTCCCCGCTTAATCCATACTCTATCATTATCTTCCTGAGCATGTTCCTAGCAGCCTCGAAGTTGCCTGAGAGAGCTGTCTTGATCATCTCCCTAACCTCTTTAGGCCTGGCCAGGCCGATGACCTTGAATACAGTCTCCACCGTGACCTTTCCTAGCGCTGCCGATGATTGGAGTATGTTTATGGCCTTCCTCATGTCGCCCTCGCTAACCTCATAGATCGTCTCTAAAGCCTCATCGTCATAATCTACACCCTCCCTCTCCGCTATGTACCTTAGCCTTGCAACGACATCCTCCTTCTTTAATGGCTGGAACCTGAAGAAGGCGCACCTACTCTGGATCGGATCTATTATCTTGCTTGGATAATTCGCTATCAATATGAACCTAGTAGAAGAGCTGTATAGCTCCATGAGCCTCCTCAGAGCCTGCTGGGCGTCACTCGTCATATTATCAGCTTCATCTAGGATAATAATCTTGAAGGGAACCCCTGGGGGCGTCCTGCTTCTCGCGAACTCCTTCACCTTCTCCCTGATAACGTTTATACCACGCTCGTCTGAGTTGTGGAGGAGTATTGGTATGCTCCCGGCGAAGAACATGTTGTTCCCCGGCACTGATACGTCATAGACGTAGTCGTTGTAGTCAACTACCTCTATCGAGGCTATCCTGACCGCGTGGAGGTCTGAGGATGCTAGCCTCCTCAAGGTCCCTAGCCTTTCTCTCTGCTCCTCAGTAAGCTGAGTATCGTCGATAGCGTTTAGTACCTGTAGCAGCCTGGATTTGGATACAGCCCCACCATCATGGGTTCGGTTCCCCAGCTCATATCTCCAGTCAGCCCTTACCGCATGGCTAACCTCCTCAAGGAACTTTATGAAGGGGGCTGCATGTATGAGGTCTGAACTCCCATGCCCCCTCGCCCCCTTCCATATTAGATGTACTTCCCCGTCGCGGATCATGCTCTCTATGCCGGATATCCTAGCTAGCCAGGCGATATCAGTCAGTAACTCCTGGGAGGTGCTGGTGATCCTAGAGGCCTCCCCCCATACGCCAGCCCCATCCCTATGGTGGAGGCCTTTCAAGAATTCTATTCTTTGCTGTACCGGCATCCCATAAACCATAGTCGGGACGAGTTTACCCCTAACAGCCGCCCCCCTGACCCCATATACTGTGTCTTTGTTGAAGCGGGCTAGCTGTGCGGTGGCAAGCCCTTTGGGGTGGCTTAAAGCGGGTACCAGCTGGCTGGATGATAGGGGCCCTAGGCTACCATTCTCGGCGGCTATGTTGGCCTCCGCAGCATAAAGGCCTAGTAGCCGTGCCAGGGCGGCTGAAACCTCCTTTACCCTCCTAGGACTATGCCCCCCCATACCTTCTTCGACCTTGGACACGAATGATATAAGGTAGTCTCCCGGTTTGAGGTCCTTCGCCGATTTCTCAACTAGCCCGCCGCTCTCCCCAATCACCATCACAGAGTGGTTACCGGTGAGCTCGATTATACCTCCACCCTCTAGCCTCACCCTCAGGATCTTCGACACCTTGTGCCGGATTAGCCAGGTGGCTCTTCTCCATTCAACCTTGCCAGTCTCCTTGTCGACTGTCAGGACCTCAAGGTCGTCTATACCCACGTATTCACCGTCTCCATACTTAATTACCTCGTCCTTGTTCTTAAAATACATCTTATCGAGGTCTTCGAACCTTATCCTCATTATCCTGTTATTCCTTCTAACTAGTATCGGCGTGTTCTTGGAGACGGAGGCGTTAAGCTCTAGGATGTATTGCCTGTAGCCCTCCCCGTATAAGTCTCTTGCCAGCGCGTGTGCGGCAGTGGTCTTCCCCGTGCCAGCTGGGCCTGCGAATAGTAGGTGTGGCATGTTCTTCTCCTCAACGAACTTCATGAGCCTCTTGACTATGTCCTCCTGGTTCACGATCTCCTTCAGGCTCCTGGGCCTATACTTCTCTATCCACAGGATCTCAAGTGCACTGCTCAAGCGTTACACCGGCTCACTATATTAGTGCTCCAGCATCTATAACCATATAAGCTGTAGGCGCGCCGGGGAAAGGGTTTTTAGAATGTAGTTTATATCAGGCATCACCGGAGGTTGATGGTTATTGTTCGGGTCTCATACCTAGGCCCCGAGGGGAGCTTCTCAAGCATAATAGCGAGGACCTTATACCCGGAAGCCGTGGGGGTCCCGCAGCCCAGCATTACAGCCGCTATCAGGCTCGTCGAGGCAGGCTCGGCAGACCTTGCAGTGGTCCCTATAGAGAATAGTATTGGTGGGCCCGTCACGGAGACCCTCATGAACCTGTCTAGGACCCTCCTCAAGGTCGGGCTGGCGGCCATCTATAGGATTGAGCTTGTAGCCGCTCGCGGGGGTGATGAGAGGGTTATCTACGGGCACAGCCACGCGCTTTCAGAGGCTTGGGAGTGGGTTGAAGGGCTTGAGGGGTACAAGGTATCCACGGTGTCGAGCACCAGCGAGGCAGCTATGCTAGCCTCCAGGGAGGGTGGTATATGCCTCTGCAGCAGGGAGGCTGCATTGAAGTATGGACTGGAGGTTATCGCTGATAACGTGTCTCCTCGGAGCAATTATACAAAGTTCATAGTACTCGGCTGGAAGGATAATCCAAGCAGTAATGGCAGGACCATGATTATAGCCGTCCTGAAAGACACCCCGGGTAGCCTCTACAGGTTCCTGGAACCGTTCGCCCGCGAGGACCTCAACCTAACAATGATATACTCGATGCCCCTGGGCTCCGGCGAGTGGAGGTACCTATTCTACATAGAGGTAGACGGGTCCAGGATGGATAAGCGCGTTGAGAGGGCGCTGAGGGAGGCTAGGAGGAGGTCGCTATTCCTCACCCTCCTAGGCACGTATCCGGTAATCGAGTTAAACCGGGACCTGGGCGAGGGTGGCACGGGGGATGGATATGGATCAGTTTGACTGCAGGTCGATTATAGAATCAAGCATGACTAGGAGGGGATCCAGTGTCGTCGTCGAGATCCTAGTACACCCGAATAGTAGGAGGGAGTATGTCAGTGTAGAGCCTGACGGGATTAACGCCTATGTAAGGCCCCCGCCCACTGGTGGGAAGGCTAATGAGGCGTTGCTGGAGATGCTAAAGAAGAGGTATGGGATCAAGGCAGCAATAGTAAGCGGAGCCAGGAGCAGGCGGAAGCTGGTTGAGGTCAAGAACTGCGATCAAGAGTGTCTTGCCTCAAAGCTATGCAGCGACTCATAGCATAGAATTAATAAGCCACAGAACCTACTATACAGGGTAGAGTGAACCCCGGTCCCGTGTGAATCGACCCCGAGTCACGGGGCTAAATGTACACGGGGCGGGTCACTCCCGGCCTCCTAATCAAGCCCAATTTATAGGGCCTCCTGGATGCCCAAACACTCATGGGGGTCGGGGTGCGGTTCATAATACTGGTGGGGCCTGCCGGGTCAGGGAAGTCTACTCTGACGGGGGAGCTCGCAAGCCATATGGAGGGCTTCGGCGTCTCGGTTGCCAAGGTGAACTTTGACCCGGCGGTGGAGGTCCTCCCATATGAACCCGAGGTGGATGTCAGGGACTATGTTACCGCCGAGGAGTTGATGAAGAAGGAGGGCCTAGGCCCTAATGGGGCTCTGGTTGTGGCCGTCGATAGCCTGATCAACTACGTCTCGGATATCAGGAAGCGTATTGAGGGGCTTGAGGCGGACTACGTAATAATAGATACGCCGGGCCAGCTAGAATTATTCGCATACAGGATCGGGGGCCCCCTGGTGCTCGACAGCCTAGTCATTGATAACCCGGTTGCAACAGTATTCCTGGCTGATGCAATATTCATGGATAACCCAGCCAGCATGATCTCCATATTCACCCTAGCCTCAAGCGTGGCCGTGCGCCTCAAGAAGCCCCAGGTTAATGTGATAAGCAGGGCCGACTTACTGGCTAGCGATGTCTATGAGATCATAGATAGGATAAATGAGGATGGGTTCCTAACCGGACTCCTAGACAGGGATGCAAGGCTCCCCGGAGACCTTAAAACTCTCCCACTACCTCTCAGACGCGCTCTACAACGCTGGATTCCTAGGAGACGTATTCACCGTAAGCGTTAAAGACCCAGACTCGCTAGCCACACTCTACGCCAAGCTACAGCAGATACTAGCCGCCGGGGACGATTACAGGTTCTATGACACGATCAACGCCTAGCCAGGCGGTAACAGTGAATAGAGCACAAGCCAATTATTATAGCTGGCGCGGATGAAGCCACTTGCCCCCATGGGACCCCTTCCGGGGGGATGAATTGATTACCGCGATCCGACGCGCCAGCTTACACCTCTAATAATCTCCAGACCTAACTGATACACGTGGTGGTGCATGGCGGTGTTTGAAGGGGTCAGCAGCTACTTGGAGAGGCGCGGGTTCAACGTGCAGAGTGGTAATGCAAGGTATGTCTCCCTAACCGGGTCCCTGGTTGATGAGGCAAGGCTTGTTGCTGTGAGTAGCGATGGCTTGCTGAGGATAACTGTTTCGGGGGGGCCCGATGGCTATAGAATAACCGTTATAGCCAGGGGCTCCAGGGCCTCCAGCAGGCTTGCAAGGGACCTTGAGGGTCTAGGCGCATCAGTGGACCATGAGGAGGAGAGGCTGCTAGCCGTATTCCGGTGCAGCGATATTGCTGAGGTTAGGAGGGTCCTTAATGGTTTCCTGGGGTAGGGGTGTCCCCGACTGGAGGAGGCTCGCCATAGACCCCCTCAGGGTCCCCGGGATCCAGGCACTACTCATGGAGTCTGGGGTCGATAGGGTTACTGTGGATGACCTGCCGGGGCTGGACTGGGAGTGCTGCGGCCTCTATAAGGTAGTGGTTAATGAGGGGGGACTGTACTCAGAGGAGCCCCTGGAGCCTCTACATAGCATCACCGCCGACTTTGCAGTCTTCAACCCTGTTAGGTGTCCCCTTAGAGGGGTGCAGGCTACCGACTCCTTTGTAAACCCGCTTGGATGGACCCCTTATACGCCTTTTATCAACAAGCCTGCGCAGTCATGCATCAGCATTGAGGGTGCCAGTATAGGCTTGGTCAGGGCTGAACCCTTACAGGCATGGCTACCAGAGCCCTGTGTAAGGGCTCCTAGGAGAGGGCCTCATTCAAGGCTTAGCCTGGGCAGGGCCAGGCTAGGTATTGAGGGTGTATTATACAGTTACGGCCAGCTTAACGCCATCACAGGCCCCTGGGGCGTTGGGGGTGTAACGGGTACCGCAGCCACACTACTGACCCGGGGAGACGGATTGGTCCTAGAGCCGGGCTCCTATGACTATGAAGTCTACATGCTATACCCGCTCCACTATAGGATGGTCGATAGGGTTAGGAGGGGTGACAGGCTCGAACTACAGGCACTGTCACTCGTCATACGTGGAGGAGGGCCTGCACTCGGCATATCAAGCCCCTCCGGTGTTAAGGCCTCCATGAGGCCTGGGCGCATAGAGGTTGAGGCTAGCGGGATCCTCACAGTAACCCTGGGCGGCGAATCGATAGCGTATAGGGCCCTTATAGAGCAGGCCATGGAGCCCGCCAGGGGGCCTGTTCCAGGTAGTGGGATTGGGCACATACGCTCTGGCCCAGGGGCCCCGGTCCTCGTCGACTTGTGCGACAATAGGATTAGCATACTTGTCCAGAACCCGTCATTGGTTGATGGGATATTTGAGGTGCGCGTAAGGTTCCCCGTGAAGAGGGCGGAGGTACATACACCGTTGGGGAGGCAGGACGTCTATACTAGGGATGGGCTTGTAAGGCTGCCAATGCCCCGGGGCTTTATAGGCCTGCTAGTTGTAGAAATCGATACAAGCATCCTTGGCAGGCTTAGGCTTAGGAAAGGGGGACCTGGCCGCCTCACACAGCCCGTGTGACCCACGGGAGTCGGCGGCCCTCTATGCCCTGGCCATGTTTAGTATTATTTCTAGGCGGGTTTAATATGGGTTGGTGTTAGAGCCCGGTAGCGTCTCCCATGTCTATTGGGGCTATCTCGTGTAGCCTGCCCTCGGCAGCGGCCTTGATATAGTCCAGGAAGTCCTCCTCATAGGGGACGCCGACGAAGCTCATCCTGCCGTTGAGGGCTATTGCGGGGACGCTCATCACACCATACTTATCCGCTATATCCGGGTTCTCATAGGCCTCTACAGTATCTGATATTATGTTCTTTACACCCTGCTTATACGCCTCATACGCAAACATGTTAGCCAGTAGCACAGCGTAGGGGCAGTAGGGGCATGACGGTGTTACTATAGTCTCTATATACACCCTGCCCTTTATATCGGTAATAGCCTCCTTGGTCGAGTCCTCCAGGCCCGAGTCTCCCTCGCTTATCCTCATTATAGTCTCTATAAGCCCCCTAATCTCCTCCCCGGCTGGTATGCCGGTGTACCTGATGTAGCCCTCCAGGAGGGTGACGCTGGGCACCCTCTCTATGTTCTGCCTCTTGAATGCCTCCTGGTCCCCTGGATTACTCTTATCATGTATCCTGAGCTGGATCAGCCTCTTCCCGCCCCTGACTGGGCTGGCCTCTTCTATCGCCTTCATCAGCTTCACTGTATCGTCGCAGGTGCTGCAGTTGGGTCCTATGAACACGTCTATCTCCACTGGGTCAACCATCTCTGCTAGAGTCTCCTTTAGCTCCTCCATGAAGTCCGGCGTCAGCTCCAGGCTGTAAAATCCAGCCATCCCACCTACACCACTTTGACATATTCGAACGGTCCAGGGCTTTTTAAAGATTGTATAGAGTTATTAATTTAACAGTTAACCATTAATACCAATCTACTAGGCGGTGCATGATATTGGCAAGACACAGTCAAGGGATACTACTGCCATGCGAGCATGCAGCCAAGACCGTGATACCCTCTATACGGGCCTCGATAGCTAGGGTTCTAGTCGAGGATTTCAACCTATCCAGGTACTCTGCAGCGAAGATCCTGAGGACGACCCCGGCGGCAATAACCAACTATCTTGAAAAGAGGAGGGGCGACAAGTATGTTGACAGGATCATGGAGGACCCCGAGCTTAAGCAGCTTGTGAAGAGATCAGCAGTAATGCTTCTAGAGATCAATAGGAGGGAGGATAAGGGCGCTTACAGGGACTACCAGAGGGCTATATGCCTGGTTTGTAGTAGGGTGAATGAGATAGCCCTTGAGGTAGGGTGCCCTGCTACCATGTATGGGAACGGCCACAATGGCGGCTAGCATAATTAGGCTAGCTAATTTATATAAACCCTACCTTAAACCACTATTAACGGTATCCATTTGGAGATAAGTGATGACGTGGAGCGGTGTCTATAGATGAGTGACATCAAGCTTAGAGAGTACTTCTACAAGGTACTTTCAATGATATATAGGCATGCCAGTGAAGTAGCGGTGCTTGAATACCCGCATAGTCTAGAGAAGAGGAGCCTAGACCTTGCAGTCAAGTTTAGAAACGGGGTAGTCATGCTATTGAAGGTCATAGAGGATCTCGACTTGATCAGTAAGAAGGAGGCCTCGGAGCTTGCCATGATCGCCTCCACATTAAACGTTCCTGCACTGATAGTAGCTGAGAGGCAGGGTAACGTTGGGCTTGTCGACGGCGTGATCTATGAGAAGCATGGCGTGAGGGTAGTCACCATGGGTACACTTGAGGACTATCTAAATGACAGGGAGAAGCCTGTGATATACCAGTCTAAGGACATATTCAAGGTTAGGATAGACCCGGAGAAGGTTAGGATGAGGAGGCTGGAGCTCGGGTACAGCCTGGGGGACCTGGCACTCATCCTAGGCACTAGTAGGAGGGCCATATATGAGTATGAGAGGGGCGGCATGGAGCCCAGCATAGAGAAGGGGGAGAAGCTTGTAGAGGTCCTCGGGGAAGAGATCCTGAAGCCCATAGAGCTGACAAACCCCGTGAAGGTCCAGAGGAAGCCTCCAGACTATGACACCAGCCTGGAGAGGGATATAGCGGAGAGGCTCGTCAGGCTAGGATATGAGGTTTACCATGCAAAGCGTACAGTAAGCGACCTAGGCGGCTCCATAGAGGGGGAGCACAGGATCATGATAACGGTTAGGCATAGGAGGGAGAGCGAGTCTAGGGTTATAGAGAAGGCCTCATACCTGGAGAGGCTGTGTGACGTGGCGGATGCAGAGCCTGTGGTTGTTGTAGAGGATAGTGTTACGGCTAAGAAGCTTGAGGGAGAAGGCTTAAGAGCCTATACATTGAAGGAGTTTATAGAGATGGTTATCCAGCGTGGGAGGAGTGAGTGATACAGGGTACTTCCTAACGGGCCCTCCGGGAGTTGGAAAGAGCACAATATTCTCAAGGATAATAGGATTGCTTGAGGAGCACGGCTGCAGGGTTGGAGGCATAAGCGCCCCCGAGGAGAGGATGGGGGGTAGGAGGATAGGCTTCAGGATCGTAGACCTCATGGATGGCAGGAGTGGGTGGCTTGCGAGGGCCGGACATCACTCCACTATCAGGATTGGAAGGTATGGCGTCGTGGTCGAGGACGTGTTGAGGATTGGTGTCCCGGCACTGGAAAGGGCTCTTAGGGAGGCGGATGTTATAGGAGTGGATGAGATTGGCCCCATGGAGCTGGCGGTGCCTAGACTCAGGGACCTGATACGTGCCGCCCTGGAGTCTCCCAAGCCCATTATAGCAGTAATCCATAGAAGGCTCAGGAGTAGTGACCCGGGGCTGTATAGGCTGGCCATGGTTAGGGGGCCTATAGTGACTGTAACGATTGATAACAGGGATAAACTGCTAGAGGAGGCCGTAATGGTGGCTGGGAAACTTGCATCCAGGGCAGGCTGTGGTTAGGGAGGGTAAGGCACTGGTATACCTACCAAGGGTGGAGGACGCGGTCTATAAGGGGTCCCTTGAACCCTCATGGCTGAGGGTATTCTACAACCCTAGAATGACGCTGAACAGGGACCTGAGCGTCGCTGCACTCCAAGCATACATTGACCTCTACGCCCCGCACAAGCCTGTAAACGTGGTCGAGCCCCTGACAGCTACCGGCGTAAGGCCCGTCAGGTATGCCCTGGAGGTGGAGGGCGTAGGCTTCATATACGCCTCCGATATAGACCGTGAGGCTGTAAGGCTTGCTAAGCTGAATGCCGAGTCCAATGGAGCCTTGAACGTCCTCCTCTTCCACAGCGATGCCAGAGCCCTACTATACAAGTTGAAGACTCTTAGAACCCCCATCCTCGTGGTCGATATAGACCCCTTCGGGAGCCCAGCCCCCTTCCTACAGGCCGCCCTAGAGGCCCTAGGCGATAGAGGGATGATCGCGGCCACAGCTACAGACCTCGCGGTCCTAGAGGGCTCGAAGAGCAGAGCTGCGTATAGAAAGTATTGGGCTAGGATTGTAAGGGTGCCGCCTTCAAAGGAGATAGCCGTCAGGGTGCTCCTAGGTTACATGGCTAGGGTGGCCGCGTCGCTAGACAAGTCGCTACACCCACTGCTATCCTACTATGAGGGGCACTACATACGGGTATATGCGCTTGTAGAGCGGGGTGCTAGGGCTGCAGACAAGATGCTCGGGGAACACGTAGGATACGCTTATCACTGTGATGATAAGGGTTATACCGGGCTTGTAGAGCCCCCCTGCGACAATGCCAGGGAGATAGGCCCCCTCTGGACTGGAGGCCTATGGGATAAACGTTATCTTGAGAGGGTGTACCATGAGGCCTCTAGGAGGAGGTATCTGCAATCCCGCGACAGCCTGCTCAAGCTTCTAGACATTATTATAGAGGAGGCGGAGGTCGATGGATTCATTCACCAGAGGATAGATGCCCTGGCATCAGCCCTAAGGACTAGCATGCCCAAGAGGAGACGCTTACTAGAGGCGCTGAGGAGCATGGGGTACAATGCCGTTCGAACCCACTTCACCCCAGTTGGCTTCAGGAGCAATGCCCCGATAGAGGCCCTTACTAGGGTGTTCAAGCCCTTCTAGGTATGCTGAGCCTCAGCTTTCTAACGTTCTCCTCAAGCCATGTATCTAGCCATGCGCATGTTGCTGGGTCATAGAAGTTCCCGGGGCCGCACTGGTCTAGGTAGGGGCATGTGGTGCATGGGATGTCTAGGATACTCTTTATGCCCACTATAAGCCTGGGCTTTGCGGCCTTCGACTGGTCTACAACGAATAGCCTGTAAGTCTTCCTGCCATTGATAGATACTGTTTCCCTCTTCACTAGGCCTTTCTTTACCAGCCTTATGACTAGCCTTGATCCCTCCCTACTGTCTAGCCCTAGCTCTTTCCACAAGTCGCTCTGGAGTATGCTACCATTCCTTTCCTTGATTAGGGCGAGAGCCGCTTTTTCGAGGTCACCGATCTGTTTCACCAATACCATGCACCCTCTATATCCTTAAGCCTGAATCCCTGAACCCATATAGTAGGTATATGTGTATCTGACAAATATATAAGTTAGCTTCACCTAGAGGAGGCTCAGATAGAAGGGGTAGCAGAAAAACGATTGTCTAGAATACAACCATCACGACAGTATTGTCCATTAGGAACCTGTAAATCTTCCTTACGTTGCTCTCCTTTGCCCCGACTATCTCTGCGACGACCTTCTGGGTTACGTTCTCATACCCGTAGAGCCTCGCCACCAGGTATACTGATGCTGCTGCTATGATCTCGGGCCTCTTCCCTATGAGGGACTTATTATTCTCCACAACAGTCCTGACGAACTCCATCGAAGCCCTATACACTACCGGTGGTAGGTTGAGTGTTCCACAGATCTTGCCTATATACGTGAATACCCTATTGACCAGCCTCTTCCCGTGGGGCTCGGGGTGCAGCCTAACTATATACATAGCCCCCGTCTCCACCATCTTCTTCTTAGCCCGCCAAAGCTCCTGCTCCTTAACATCAAGCACCTCAAGTATCCTGCTCATGGGCGTGTCAAGGTTGTGGACCATGACGGCCCTATGGAGCGCCGCGGCGACAAGGGCATTCTTCTCCCGCTCGTTGGCGGGCCTCTTACGCTTTATATGATAGCTTATGAGCCTGGAAGCCGTGTCGTGGGCCTTATAGGGGAGCTCTAGGATCTCTACAGCTCTCCTAAGCCTCGTCAACATATCCACCAGCGGCCTATCACTCTTCAACACCCTAGCAAACCTTATACTCCTGGCAAATTTTCCAGGTCTCCTATGCACTGATGGTCTTCCATGCCTTACATACTCCACCTGCGTGCCCTGATGATGCGTCGTGTAGGTGACCCTGCCGCTGGCCCTCTGGAGGCCCTTCACACCCTTATCCACATACCTCCAGTCTGGCTGACCTGTTATGGTCTGTTCGCTTACAACAATGCCGCTATCCCTGCACACCCTTTTTCCGTCCTCGTTTTCTATTATCTGGTCTTCTGGGCAATCGATTCTTTCCTCTCCTCCTACCACGAGTCCTCCCCCTCCTTCTCTCGATCAGGTAGACCTCATCCCCCACCTTGACGCGGCCGGGGTCCTCGACTTTGATGACGGCATAGGGGGCCTCTACATTACCTATTATATCGATTACACGGCCTCGGACCCCACCCACCTCGACACGGGATCCTAGCCTTGGAGGCCCCCCCTCGATCCTGGCCAGGGCCGCCTTCACTGGCGTAAGTTGAGCAACACGGCCCAATAGCCTGCGCCGCACATTATCCCCCATGCAACCCGGGGGGCTGTAGGCTGATTATAGGTATTACACTACTGCTGCTATTATAAAACGTGTATTGGCTTAGCTATAGCTGGTAATTAAAATAGTAGTGTTGCTACCCTCATGTTAGATCCTGTGTTATAACATTTGTCTTGTATAGTTATTGTATAATCTCCTATATTGTATACTGAATTCCGGTAGAAGCATTCCATGCGCCGGTATAAATTGCCACGTAATGCCTAGCTATGTGCCCCTCCTCCGCTTTATCTCCATGCTTATCCTCTTGAGCGTCTCCCTCTTACTCCATTTCTTATCTACAACTATCCTGGCCGTCTGGCTCCACCAGTTCCTTGGATAGCTCTTCCGTTCCACCTCCGGGTTTAGGCCTAGCTTCTGTGCCGCCTCTATGACCTCCTGGAGTCTGGGGTTCTTCACTGCTGCATCCAGTGGTATCTTCCTGCCTTTTCTAATTGATACGGTGCTGTCTATATTTATAGGCCAGAATACTATCTTCCCCTTATACTCCTCCTTCATACTACTCTTCCCTACCCGGCAACCTTAAGTGGGAGGATGAGGGGTCAGTCCTTTATTAGTATAGCGTTTATAACACCGTCCTGCCCCGGCCTGGACGTTACCCTTGCTTTTCCAAGGGTGGTCTCTATTACCGCTCCCTTGACTATTATGTTCCTCCTGGAGTACTCCCTGTTTGCAGGGGTCTCTAGCACCCTAATGATCCTGGCTTTCTGGGATTTGCCCGAGGTTGGGTCTGATACAACTGCCCACACGACTTTCCTGGCCCTGACCTTGAATGAGCCTCCCCGGACCCTGACCTTGACCCTCTCCTCGCTGGATGAGAGTACTGTTGGTATGAAGTACCTGCCATAGGCGTATTTCCTCTTAACCTTATAGTACCAGCTCCTCTTACCCCCGCTGGGCTTCTTCTTGTCACGCCACTGGTATACTCCCACTCGCTCCACCCATGGCCACTCATGAGGTTTGAGGGCTTTAAATTTGCTATTCAGGTAGCCCTTCTATAATCTCGTCTATAGCTGGTAGCTTGTATAGGCTCTCATTTATGAAGGGTAGTAGTGCCGCCTCGACCGCCTGTACTGTCAGGTCCTGCCTTGTCGTCAAGCCCATTGATAGTACTCCTATCACCCCTATACCCTCCCCTAGGTCGTGCCCCCTCTTGATGGGGAATACCTCGCCCAGCTCCCTGCCGCCGAGGACCTCCCTGGCGACGATGCTTGGGAGCAGGAACCCGGCGCTGGTCCCCATGGATACCCTCAACCCCTTATCCACTATAACTGCAACCTGGACCTCCAATCCCAGGTCCTTATCGATTCTCAGGGGCCCCGCCTCTATGCCAACTCCATAATCAGCATCTATAGCCTTCAACGCGCCGACAGCCCTATTTACGCCCCCTATTATTAGTTGCCTGAATCCTACGGGTTGTGGGGGCACTCTAGGATCCACTTCGACCGGCTTTACAACCGCGTTCATGTACCTTGAAAACGCTATCCTGGCCCCCCGGACCTTCACCGGGTTAACGCTGCCCACACCGACTATAACCTTCTCCAACACGTCTTCTACCTGGAAACTGATATAATCCTTTAGGGGGATAAAACCCCATATAGGATAACCTTATCAGGCGCCGGTGCTGGTCTATGGCTATACCAGGACATGTGGGGATAATACCTGACGGTAATAGGAGGTGGGCCAGGCTCAATAATATCCCGTTAGCTGAGGCGTATGAGAAGGGCTATAGGGTGCTGAAGGACACGATAAACAGGTTACACAAGCTCGGCGTTGTGAATATTAGTGTATACGCCATGAGCCGGGATAACTGCCTCAAGAGGAGCAGGCTGGAGAAGGGGATACTCGAAGGGCTCGCGGTCAGGGCCCTCCAGGAGCTTAGAAGCAATGAGGAGCTGGAGAGGAACGGGGTTAGGGTCATAGTTGTGGGGGACCTAGCCCTGCTACCTCAATCCGTCAGGAGGGAGGCAATGGAGACCATGAAGGCTACCAGCAGCCGGAATGGAGGGTTCCTCGCAATAGCACTATGCTATAGCGGCAGGTGGGAGATAGACTACTATACCAGCCGTGGCCTAAAGCCCCCGACGCTAGGCCTAGAGCCTATAGACCTGCTCATAAGGACCGGGGGGTACAGGAGGATTAGCAGCTTCTTCCCACTACTACTTGAATATGCCGAGATGTACTTTACCGATACGCTCTGGCCTGACTTCAGCGAGGAGGAGCTGCATAGGTCCATAGAGTGGTTTGGGAGGCAGCAGAGGAAGTTTGGCAAGTGAATAACAGGATTCACCTGGTCAAGGTCCTGCCCAGCGCTTCTATTATGGCTGCCAGGCCTGAGGAGACTATTATGTATGGTATGAAGCCGCTTTCTAGGAAGCTTGTTGCCAGGACCCCGCTGTCTAGGGCTGCCCCCTCCTTAAGGGATAGGTAGTCTCCCAGGCTGTAGAAGCCTGCTGATATGCCAGCTATTAATACTATGAGTGATAGTTCCCTGGCTATTGAGAAGTCCCCGTTAACGACCTTGTAGAGTAGCCTGGCTAGTAGCAGGTATCCGATTAGTCCTATGCCTATGGATACAAGCGGGTATTTTAGGATCAGGTATACCCTCTCATACATGGTCTCGGCTCCAGATAGTGTTAGCCCTGATATTATCAGGGAGCCGGCTATTGTTACCAGGAGCACCGTTGCCCCGGCGATCTTGAGTGGGTGGCCTGTTCTAAGGAATGCAAGCACGTCATATAGCATCTTGTTCACGTGGGCCTCAAGGTCGAAGCCCCTGACGATCATGGAGGCTCCAAGTATCGCTAGTGCCAGCTTAACCGCCACATCGAGCAGCCCTATCAGGGATAATACTGAGAATACTAGCAGGGCGAACCCGGGTATCCCTAGGAAGTACTTTGAGAATCTGGGGTCGAACATGGCCTTCTTTATGTACCTGAATAGTAGTATGTAGCTGCCCTCTATGCCTAGGTGCTGCTCTATTACAACCCTCTTCATCCCCGACACCGGAGCTATGTCCCTGAGGACCTCTGACAATAGCAGTTCATCCTCCCCATCGCTGACTAGGTATAACTCCACATCCCCACCAAGCTTGTCTACTATACCCTTCACCCTCTCCTTGATTAGCCTCTGTGCTTCTATGAAATCAACGCTATGGCCCCCCACAACTGCTATCTCAGCGTTACCCCTGCCACCGAGCTTGTTGTATAGGTTCAAGCCTGCCAGCATCGCGTTAACGTCGGAGTCCTCAGGCCTCTCTATGCCATAACGTAGTATAGCATCCCTGACCTCGTCCTCGCCCACTATAACCGATTTCCCGAGGACCTCTGCTATGTCGTCATCCACATCTATCACTAGCACCAGCGGCTTAGGCTTACTCCCCACCCTACAGGCTCCCCGCTACATTATAATATGG
>JALWGG010000286.1 GCA_027013765.1 Acidilobaceae archaeon | reverse complement strand
TGTAGTAGCTGCAGGCTTAAAAGTCAGGCCCCTAAGAGACTCTATAGACCTTGCCTACAGTATGCCAAGCTTCTCCAAGGGCCTAGACGCTGCACGCAAGCTAGTAGAGTGGGGGAGGCCCTACCTAGTAAGGCTGATACACAGGGACGAGGCCAGCATCACGCTAGGCGCGGATAACCATGTACTACTAGCCAGGGTCCCGGTAGTCGATGAGGACCTTGCAAGAGCAGAGGAGGACTATATTGACAGGGTAGCCAAGAGCATGGGCGGGGCCAGGCTGCCTGGAGTATTCGAGCAGTGGTGGAGGGGGAGGTATAGTTATGAGGAGCACCTGAAGCAGCTACTAGACGCTGGACTATGGTTCGACACGATAGACACGGCAGCGGCATGGAGCAGGGTTGAAGCCCTGAACAGCATCCTGACTAGGAGGCTGAAGGCTGTAGACGGGGTAATTGCTGTGTTCAGCCATGCAGGCCACTTCTACCATAACGGGGCCAGCCTATACCATACAGTGGTGATGGAGAGGAGGCTAGACACGTATTGGAGGGTATGGCTGGAGGCGTTCAAGGCTGTTGAGGAGGCTGGAGGATCCATAGTGCACCAGCACGGATTCGGCTCGTTAAGGAGGCTTGCAGCCCCAAGGGAGCTCGGAGACAACCTGTCATTATGGTGTAGGATTAAGGACCAACTAGATCCCAAGGGGATCTTCGCGCTGAACGGGTTGTCTAGGGTGTGCAAGCATGCTAAAGGCTGACGTAGCCATTATAGGCGCCGGGGTCGTTGGCTTATTCACGGCATACATGCTAACGAGGTCAGGGTACAGCACCATTGTCATAGAGAGGGAGAGGCGCCCAGGCCTGGGAGTCACATCCCGCTCGGCAAACGTCATACACGTCCTCCAGCCGCCCTTCAACAGCCTCAAGAGCAGGCTGTGCATAGAGGGGAACATCCTATACCACGAGCTACAGGATGGGCTGGGATTCAAGGTCCTCTGGACAAGGCTCATACTTGCATACAGGAGGGCATGGCAAAAACCCATAGCAGTACTAGCCTCCAAGATCCTTAGAAGGGTCCTCCCAGAAAGATTCAATGTAGACCATCTGCCCGGAGCCAGGCTAAGGGACATGGAGCCCCAGATCTCCGACAATATAAAGGGTGGGGTAGTGGTCTCCGGCTATGGTGTAATAGACACGATGGACCTCATAAACAAGCTGTATTCAAGAGTGTCGAGAGACTCCGAGGTCCTCCTAGACACAACCGTGACTGGGGTCACACGGGGAGGCACACCCACATTAAAGACAAGCACTGTAGACGTCAAGACACGCTTAATAGTCAATGCAGGAGGCCTCAACTCAGATGAAATAGCAGGAATACTCGGAGACCCCGGATACAAGATAATACCAATTAAGGGTGTAATGACGATCCACGACGGGCCAAAGCTAAGAAACATCATAGCACCCCTAGAACTTGGCCGGAAGGAGACTAAGGGTGGAGGTGCCATACCCCAGCCAAGCGGGGAGACACTCCTAGGCCCAAACAACGCAGGCCCCGCAGGAAAGAACGACTACACCTATACAAGCAAGGACCTAAAAACACTAACCAGTAGATTCCAGAACCTACTAAACACGGAGCTACCAGAGCCCAGGAGAGTCATAGTAGGGCTAAGACCCACAGTAAGGGAGAGAGACTTCATAATAAAAAGAGGCAGGCATAGGGACACAATACACCTGATAGGGATAGAATCGCCAGGACTAACAGCGGCACCAGCAATAGCAAAAAGGGTAACCGAAATGATCCAAAACAGCCCACAGCACCCATAACACCTCCTCAAGCTAATTGTCAAATGCATCAACGACCTTATCCTACCACCCCAGAGTCCCACATATACAGCATAGAAAAGGCTAAGGAACCACTCTCCAACACCATAAATATATTATTTATCACCCACGGATTATAAAAAGACCGGGTAGGAATATTGTCCAAATCATCCACTATACTTATAA
>JALWGG010000285.1:5031-6195 GCA_027013765.1 Acidilobaceae archaeon | reverse complement strand
CGTATACCACTTGTCATACATGTACTTCTTGCCTTTGAACGAGATCTCCACGTTATCGCCTGTATCCCTGATCGTCATGAAGATCTCTGACCCCTTCATTATGCTGAAGCTGCTCTTACCCCTAGGGAGTATCTTGAGTCCATACTTGGAGAGCTCAGGCCTAATGATGCTTTTAACCTGGTCCATGTACTCTGACATCCCTTATACACCAAGGCCTAGAGTCTGGAACCATCCTTTTAAATATATCCCTAGTATGGATTGTATAGGGGTTGAGATGCTCAACGTTTAAACCCTGGAGCCCTCCTTTAGATCAACGGTGTGCACGGGATGGTTAGAGTAGATGATATAAAGGTTATCACAGTCGTTGGAGCAGGGACCATGGGCCATGGGATCGCGGAGCTCGCTGCCATGGCAGGCTACAAGGTCTACCTAGCAGATATAAAGAAGGAGTTCCTAGACAACGCGCTTGAGAAGATAGGGTGGAGCCTCAAGAAGCTTTATGAGAAGGGCATGCTACGCGACACTCCCGAGACGGTGCTGTCAAGGATACATCCCGTAGTCAACCTGGCCGAGGACGGGGGATACACTGAGGATTTCGCCAAAGCGCTTAGCGAGACCGACTTCATGATCGAGGCCATACCGGAGAAGCTGGAGCTGAAACAGAAGCTCTTCGAGTATGCTGACAAGCATACACCAAGCCATGCAATACTAGCCACAAACACTAGCAGCCTCCCCATTAGCGAGATAGCAGCTGCCACCCAGAGGCCCGAGAGGGTTGTGGGGATGCACTTCTTCAACCCACCGGTACTTATGCCCCTTGTTGAGGTGATTAAGGGTGATAAGACTAGCGAGTCCACGGTAGAGGTCACCGTAGCCCTTGCGAAGAAGTTTGGCAAGCAGACTGTGGTGGTCAAGAAGGATGTCCCCGGGTTTATAGTAAACAGGATCCTCGGCAGGTTCATGAATACGGCATGCCTTATCGTGGATAGGGGGCTGGCTTCTATTGAGGAGGTGGATGCGACGGCTAAGTACCTTCTAGGACTCCCCATGGGGGTGTTTGAGCTTGCAGACTATAGCGGTGTAGACGTCTTCTACCTCGTGTTCACTGCGATGAAGGAGAGGGGGATGGAGACGACTCCATGCAGGCTCATAGAGGAGAAGTAT
>JALWGG010000285.1:0-5021 GCA_027013765.1 Acidilobaceae archaeon | reverse complement strand
GGGTCAAGGCTGGCAAGGGCTTCTATGAGGACCCAGCCCCGGGCAAGTATCAGAGGCCAAGCATTCCCAAGGAGAAGGCTGGCAAGGTTGATCCCGTGAAGCTTGTGGCCCCAGCAGTCAATGAGGCTGCATGGATTCTTAGGAACGACGTTGCAACTAAGGAGGATATTGATAAGGCTGTAAAGCTAGGGTTGAACTGGCCCAAGGGGGTGCTTGAGTATGCAGACGAGTTCGGGATCGACGCGGTTGTAGACGCGTTGAAGAGACTCTCAGAGGAGCTGGGTGCCAGGGAGCTGGAGCCCGACCCACTGCTCCTAGACATGGTTAATAGGGGAGAGCTTGGAAGGAAGACGGGCAAGGGCTTCTATGAGTACCAGGAGGTAGAGGAGATCGAGAAGGAGACTATACTGGTCAGGATTGAGAAGCCCATAGCATGGGTGATCCTGAATAGGCCTAAGAAGCTCAACGCGTTAAGCCCCAAGCTACTCAAGGAGCTGGGGGAGGTCCTCGACGAGCTGGAGGAGAATAGTGATGTCAGGGTCATAATACTGAAGGGTGCTGGCCGCGCATTCAGCGCGGGGGCGGATGTAACAGCGTTCGCCGGGGTAACACCGGTGGATATACTAAAGTTCTCAAGGAGGTTCCAGGAGCTGACGCTGAAGATGCAGTTCCTGACAAAGCCGATAATAGTCGCAATACATGGATACGCGCTGGGAGGCGGGCTGGAGATAGCAATGTCCGGGGATATAAGGATAGCGTCTGAGGATGCGATGCTAGGCCAGCCAGAGATAAACCTTGGATTCATACCAGGCGCTGGGGGCACGCAGAGGCTGCCAAGGCTGGTAGGTAGGAGTAGGGCCAAGGAGATGATATTCACCGGGGATATGATACCGGCGGCGGAGGCCTACAGGATAGGGCTTGTCGACAGGGTCGTCCCGCCGGAGAGGCTGGAGCAGGAGGCGAGGGCTCTAGCCTTGAAGCTGGCTGAGAAGCCCCCGATAGCCCTTGCAGCGGCCAAGTATGCTGTCGAGGTTGGGATGGAGTCGAGCATATGGTCTGGGTTGAACCTGGAGGCGAGCCTCTTCGCACTACTATTCTCCACGGAGGACGTTATCGAGGGTGTGACGGCGTTCCTGGAGAAGAGGAAGCCTAAGTTCAAGGGTAAGTAGCCTCCCCCCACACCACCTGTTTTCCACCTACTATTACCCCCCACACCATGTTGTATCCCCACTTATACCCTATCTCCCTGTAGTCCCCCACGCTCCACGCTATTATGTCAGCCCTCATGCCGGGGGCTATCCTACCCCTATCAGCGAGGCCTAGGCTGTGGGCTGCTATGTATGTCGCCCCAGCCAGCGCCTCTATCTGGGTCAGGCCTAGTATGTAGGGTGCCACCTGGACTGCCGTCTGCACCAGTGGTGTCTGGTTGTTAGCATTATAGTCACTCCCCACGGCGATCGGTACACCCCTCCTCCTAAGCTCCCCTACTGGGGGCCTGTCGGGCTTCATCATGGATAGTATGCTTGTGGGTAGCAGCCCTGCTATGCTGCCAGACCTTGCTATGGCCTCCACACCGCTTGGCGGGGTATTCTCAAGGTGCTCCACCGAGTCTATCCTCATTTCGAGGGCTAGACTGCTGCACCCTATATACCTTATCTGGTCTGCGTGAATCCTGGCCCTCAAGCCGGAGCCGAGTCCGGCCCCTATGATCTCCCTCGTCTCCTCTACGGTGAAGGCTCCCTCGTCGCAGAACACGTCTATGTATGATGCCAGCCCCTCGATCCCCACTCTTGAGGCTAGCGCCTTGAAGCCCTCAACATATGATCTCCTATCACCCTCCCTCGGGGGCACGTGGGCTAGTAGCGTGGGCACTATGGTTATGCTAGTCCTCTCCCTCAACCTGTTGAGTATAACCAGGTGCCTATACTCCCTGTTCAGGTCTAGGCCGTATCCCGTCTTCATCTCAACCGTGGTGGTCCCGCCATGCATCATGAATCTTGCTAGCTTCTCAAGCCTCTCAAGGAGCTCCTCTTCACCGGCCCTGGCGGTGGACTCTATGGTCCTATAGATCCCCCCGCCCCTGGCGAGGATCTCCTCATACCTCACCCCCTCTAGCTTAAGCTCAAGCTCGTCTGCCCTGGACCCCGTGAATACTGGGTGTGTATGGATATCCACGAGCCCCGGCGTGACTAGCAGGCCCTCGGCGTCGAGCAGCGCGTCCGTGGTGTACTTCCACTTTATGTGGTCGCTGCTCCCGACCTCCACCACCACGCCGTCCCTCACTGCTATCCCTGAGCCGTGTAGTATGCCAGCGTTCCCCGCGTTGACCCTTGATAGGGGGGCACCGTTGAATGATACAAGCTCCCCGATCCTATACACCACAATATCCGCCCTAGGCATCCCTACCAGCCTCCAGCCAGTGGAGCATGTATAAGGCGATCTTCGCCGCCAGCCTAGACGTTGAATCCCCCCGGTCCAGGGGTGGCGTTACCTCTACAATATCGACTCCCACAACCGATGCTCTAGAGGTTATATGGTGTAGGATCTTCAGCGTCGTCCAGGGGTCCATGCCTAGCACGGCGGGGGAGTTGACTCCTGGTGCATAGGCCTGGTCTATGTGGTCCATGTCCACGCTTATATAGACCCTGTCAACATTGTCCAGGTGCGAGTCTATGATGTTGTATACGGTCTCGGACAACGCATCGGACGCTGGGACTACCCTCACCCCCAGGTCTTCAGCCCTCCTCCTCAGGTATGGCGGGTTCGCATAGTCCCCCACGCCTATCACTAGTGTAGGGATCCTCCTCCTTGATAAGACGTTGTACAGCCATGACCCGCTGGTGAGCCCCTCGCTCGTGCTCCTCAAGTCATAGTGGTGGTCCAGCACCACCAGGCCCAGGCCATCCCAGTCCAACGCGTCGAGTATGGGCTCCGTTACCGAGTGATCGCCTCCGAGGAATACGGCTACACTATCATCCTCCCACACCGTCCTTGCAGCCTCCCTTATCCTCCCCCTAGTCGCTGCCCAGTCCCCCGGGGCCACCCTGACGTCGCCCCAGTCCCTAGGCCTGCACCCGAGCTCGCCTAGGGATATGTTGTGTGGCGTGTATGAGTAGAGGAAGCCCCTGATCCGGGCTGGAGCCGTCCTGGCCCCAGGCCTCCCCGTAACGCTCCAATCCCATGGTATGCCCACGATCGAGGCCCAGCTACACTCTGGGAGATCCCGTATCCTAACGTCTCCCGGGTCCCTTAGCAGCGGGGCTCCGGGTTCTGTGAATACCTCCATGCCACTAGCCCCCTGGGTTGTATGGGGGCGTGCATCGATAAATCCTATTAGCATGTATACTCTTAGTCATGTATAGGGCTGAATACCGTGTCCAGCTGGGAGGGGCTCAAGACAATATCGGGCCGGGGGCTGGGCCCCGTGGACCTATTCATAGTTGTCGGGGGGTCGACGAGGACCTCCACGATAGAGGGGATAAGCATAGCCGGGCCTAGCCCCGAGGCCACGCTCTACACCCCAACACTCGACCTAGAGTACCTTGCCACCGGGAAGCCAGTAACCCTGCCAGTAATACCAGTATCCCCCGAGGGGCTCCCCACGCCAGCCGTGGTGACGAGGTCCTCGCTATCCCTAACCAGGCACCCCATACTCCTGGTCGACTCAGGCCTCGCACACAGGCTCAAGGTGCCAGGCGTAGTGATACCATCATCCAGGACCGGTGGCAGGATAGACGTGGAGCCGGCATTTGAGGAGGGTGTGGGGGAGAGGATCTATAGGGAGTCATACACCCTCGGGGAAACCCTATTCAGGGGTAGAGGGGTCATGATCGGGGAGACCATACCCGGGGGTACAACTACTGCAGCGGCGGTCATGGAGGCCCTCGGCGTCGAGGGAGTGGATCTCGTGAGTAGCAGCTCTAAGGATAATCCAAGGGAGTTGAAGAGGAGGGTTGTAGACAAGGCTCTTGAACGCGCCAGGAGGTGTGGAGACGTGTTCTGCATCATAGACGCTCTAGGGGACCCCGTCCACGTATCTATAGCTGGGATGGCAGCGGCGGCGCTGGACAACGGTGTGAATGTATACCTGGCTGGGGGCACGCAGATGGGTGGCGTGCTGGCGATCCTAGACTCTCTAGGGTATGACACTGGGAGGGTGGCGATAGTGACGACGAGGTGGATAGTGGAGGATGGGGGGATAACGGTCATCGCGGATAGGTTCAAGGCCGGGCTCGTGGCTGCCTGGATAAGCTTCAGCGACTCCCCCCACAAGGGGTTGCGCATGTATGATGAAGGCTACGTCAAGGAGGGTGTAGGCGCTGGGGGCGCGATGGCCCTGGCGTTATCTGCAGGCTATAAGCCGGGTGAGGTGAAGAACGCGGTATATAGGGAGTATGAGAGGCTGACTGGTAGTGGCTAGGGTTAGAGTCCGGGGCGACATACTTGAGATAGACCTTGAAGCGGTACACCTGGTAGCTAGTACAGGCGTCAATGGCGGGCTGAGGGAGTCGAGGCATATTATAATCAGGAGTGTGGGGGAGGACCTAGACTATGAAGGGGTCGAGGACCTTGTAAGAGACGCTGTAAGGAGGGCTGGGGTCGGGGACGCGGTAGTGCTGCTGACCGCTGTCGACGTGGGTGACTATATAGAGTTGGAGGGTGGCAGTGTATGGCTGCTCGCCACCGTCGGCCTGACCCATCCAGCATGCATAGACATGGAGGAGGTCTATGAGGCCCCGAGGACCTCGACGATAAACATAGTGGCCGTCTCGAAGGCCCCGCTGAAGCCGCCAGCACTACTTGACATGCTGAAGACCGTGGCCGAGGCCAAGGCTGCAACGTCATCCGACCTCCTGCTTGGATGCATGTCGAGGCCCGTGGGGACTGTCAGCGATGCCATAGCAGTCGCCGCGCCCCAGGGTGGCGGGGCTCCATGGAGCGGGATTGCGACTAGGATAGGTAATGAGGCTGCAAGGCTGGTCCGGGAGGCTATTAGGAGGGGGGATAGGCGTGGCATAGAC
>JALWGG010000284.1 GCA_027013765.1 Acidilobaceae archaeon | reverse complement strand
CTATAAGGGGGATGCACTAGGGAAGATGAAGTCGCTAATAGCCTCAAGGACCAGTGGGACACTACTAGCAATATTGTCGGAGGCCATAAGCGGGGATGCAAGGATATGCATGAAGGGGTACCGGGATAATCTAGAGATCACCATTGAGAACGCCCCCGAGGACGGCGTGGAGGGTAGGATCGCCGCCATCCTATACAGGCTCCATGAGAGTAGACTGCTCGACCGCCACGTTAGTATAAGGATAAACGGGGAGAACGCAGACCTTAACAAGTTACTTGACGAGTTAGCTGTAAACAAGGTCCTCCCGGAGCCGGGGGTAAGGGTCTCTAGGGTCCAACCCACCACGCTAGCAGTGCTCACAGGCATACTACTCTCCGTCATAGCACTCCTACTATATAACGTGGCTAGACGCGTCTAGACAGGGGCCCCTTGCATGCCGGGCAGGCCACCGACTAGGCTGGATACGCTGGGGGAGGTCCTCACCCCGTCAATACTGCATATCCTGGCGCGTTTTGGAGTAGCTCCTTGAACCATGGGGATTCGAGGACCTCCCTAAGCCTATATACACGGGGGGAGGAACCCCTTGCAGAGTAGCATTCATACCTCTCCCATGTGACGTGCAGCCATGGCAGTCCAAACCTCTCCGCAACCCATCTGGGCATGATGGCCATGTCCGCCCTCTCCAGCGCCACTAGCCTAGCCGTCTCTTCATGGGTGTGGATCTCCATGTCATAGCCCTTTACCAGCCCTTTATCGGCCCCCAGGCCGTCTAGTAGGTGGTCTAAGAGTAGCCTGGTCCCCGAGCCTTTGCTCCTATTCGCTATTGTATAACGCCCCCTTGCCAGGCCTGCCAGCGCCTCGTCGAGGCTCCCTACTGCTAAGCCTGGCCTGTGTGCGAGGACCATCTCCCTCATGTATCCACCTAGCAGGGTTGGGTCGTCAACGTTGTAGAGCCTAAGGTATGGGGTGTTATACTCGCCCAGCTCTGGGTGTAGGAGGTGTATGCAGGCTGCATCAGCCTCCCCCAGCGATAGCATTGCCAGGGCTCTATGGGATCCTATGCATATACTCTCAACACCCCCCATCCTCTCTATGGCGAGCTCTATCAGTGGGTCGCTGCTGTGCGCTATCACTATGCCAGCCCCGCTATAACCGGAGGACCTGGGGGCCCTCGGCCCTAGGGCCTTCTCAAGCCTAGCCCTGGCCTCCCTATACGTGTTGAGGACCTCGGAGCCTAGCCTGGTCAGCCTAGCCCCCCCTCCACGGGCTCCACCCCTCCTAGCCTCTATGAGCCTACTCCCGATTAGCCTCTCAGCCTTCACGAGCTTCTCCCAAGCCCTGCTATACGGTATGCCCGTAGCCCTGGAAGCAGCCAGTATACTCCCCCGGGCCTCCACCCCCTCAAGTATAAGGGCTCGCTCCTCATCTACAGCCTCGCCCCCATCAACCTCTATGACTATCTGGTACCTGGCTTTTATGCTGGCCACAACGACCGCCGTGTACCCTGGGTGAGGCCCAGGGGGTTATACCGTTATCGGATAACCGATAACAATTAAAGCTTAGACAGGTGTAGCTTCACCAAGGGGCCACGGGCTTGGATAGAAGGTTAGTCCTAGCAGTGCTTATACTAGCTACCCTGGCAGTAATGGTACTCCTCTTATCCAGGCCTGGGGAGGAAGTTGTCCCTGTTAGGGCTGCAACAACCACAAGCCTCTACAACACAGGCCTCCTAGACTACCTGGCGGAGAAGTATATGGAGTTGAACCCGGGCGTGAGGATAGACTTCATCGCTGTGGGTAGCGGGGAGGCGCTGCGGAGGGCTGAGATGGGTGACGCTTGCCTAGTCCTAGTCCACGCTCCAAGCCTTGAACGGGTTTATATCGAGAAGGGTGTGCTCCTCAACGGCTCAATATTCGCATATAACTACTTCGTCATAGTAGGGCCCCGAGGGGATCCTGCAGGAGTGGGGGGCTCGGAGAGTGCTGTGGAGGCCTTCAAGAGGATCTATACATGGGGGGAGAGGGGC
>JALWGG010000283.1 GCA_027013765.1 Acidilobaceae archaeon | reverse complement strand
GGGCAATGGTTAGTGTCGTCGAGAGGGTGTTCGGCACGACAGACTACTTCACCTATGTAGCCACCGGGATGCTAGCAGTCTTCGCACTCTTCCAGAGCATGTTCGGGGCCGTTGGTGTCGTGTTTGAGAGGAGGATAGGGTACTTGACTAGGCTACTCGTCGCCCCTATACCCAGGTTCTCGATCTTCTTCTCCAAGGTCCTTGGCACGCTCTTCAGGATCACTGTCCTCTCACTGATACTACTCCTAGTCGCCTCGATGATGGGCTTGAAGCTGAAGCAGGGTATAGGTGTTGTGGACCTGGTGATGGCGTGGATCGTCTTAATGCTGCTAAGCCTGGGCCTATCCTCGGTATTCACTGGAATGGCGTTCAATATAACAAACCAGGAGGTCCTATTCGCTCTGGCCAACCTGGTCAACCTCCCATTAATGTTTAGCAGCAGCGCTTTATTCCCCCTGGAGCAGATGCCGAGCTGGCTCAAGTCTGTAGCACAGGTTAACCCCATAAGCCATACAGCGGATCTAATCAGGTATTACCTCATTGGGAAGAGTATTGAGCCGTCGAGCCAGTTCCTATACCTTACGGTGCTAACGGTTATCCTAGTGTTTATAGGCTATGTTGCAGCGTTGAGGGGGATGAGGGAGGCCTAGTCCTCCCTGACAAGGTCGACACCCATGCTGGATAGGACCAGCCCTATTCCTAGGGCTAGTATGCTGGCGAGGACCTCGTCGACAACCGCGAGGTATACGCTGGCTGAGAGGAATGCAAGGCCCGATGCCAATAGTACCGTGCCTGATAGCCTTCTAACCCTACCCAACCACGCCACCCATGCTCCTAAGCATTGATTCCAGCCTGTGGAACCCATCATATAAGCTACCATCCACGCCAGCGAGAGCCGCTAGTATGATTCCTACACCAGCAGCGGCCTCCCGGCCCAACCATCTAGTCATTACCCTATAGCCCGTTATTAATGCTAGTACCCCGATGATGTTACCGGCGGCTAGCAGGGATAGCGTTACCAGCATGATGGGGATTAGTATCGAGGACCTTGCTATGGAGCGGGCCACCCTCCCGGAAATGCTTGATATCACGGTGGATACCCTAAGCCCTCCAAACCCTCCAGGTGCAGAGGCTATGTACACTGATGAAGCCAGCAGGAGGGAGATCCAGACCCAGATAGGGGCCAGGTAGCGCTGATCCCCTATCCTGGCACCGATTAGGAGCGTGTATCCCCATGCGGCAAGCGGTGCTAGTATTATGAGTAAGGTCCTCGCCCGTGGAGCCCTTTCTACGCCAGCCAGCGCCATGGCTATGATTGAAGCTGTGGCTGTAGGCGTGTAGTGGGTGAAGCCATACAAGCTCAATAGTATACTGGAGAGGCCCACGACCAGGATCCTGGTAGAGCTACTCCATGCCAGGGGTGTGATGCATAGTGTAGCCATGGCTATGCCCGGAATAGATGCATAGGCCTGCCCATACATAATGTAGGCTAGGGCGCCTGTGGACGCGCCTAGCATGCATACAACTACACCTAGATCCATGGCATAACAGCCCCCGCCAGGACTCTGGCAAGGTCCTCGGCCGACCCATAGCCTATCCACAGCCCCCTGGGCCTATTGTGTAGAATCCCCTCCAGCCTCTCCGCTTCATGGACACGTATAAGTTCCTCTATACCTGTTTGTCCCGTGGGCATTGCCACTCCAAGGAACCTTACAGGTGCTCCGCGGGCGTTGTCTACTATGCCTAGAGCCAGCTTGCCCCAATCCATGCCGGGCCCCGTCAAGACTACCAGGATACTATGTGGGTGCTGCCTAGACGCTCTTGATATGCACTCTATGAGTCCCTCCACGTCCCTAAATGCTCCCTGCTCGATCCTGGATAGTATCTCTAGGGATAGCGTATATGCACGCCCCGAGTGGAGGGTCCTGGGCTCCATGCACTTTAACCCGTTGAAGGGGTACAGGTACAGTGCTCCACCCAGCCTGGATACTATACTGGCTAGGCCTGCTACAAGCCTCAGGGCATGGTCTACCGGGGCCTTTCCTGGCGTGCCTATAAACATCTCCCTGCCGTGGTCCAGGATGACTGTTATATTTACCCTAGACTCTGCACGGTTCTCCCTAACTATAAGGGTTCCAAGCCTAGCTGTTGAGGGCCAATGGATGAGTCTTGGGTCGTCACCCTCCCTATACTCCCTGAGCTCCAGGAACTCCATGCCAAGCCTTGAAGGTGCACGTAGGGGCTTTCCATAGCCTATGGGTGCTAACCTCGCATTCACCCCAGACTCCCATGGGTTCGGGTATGAGTGGATCCTTGCCTCTACATCCCTGAATGTGTATGCAACCGCAATCGATAGCGGATCGCTGGCCACCACTTCAACTCTGCTCCACCTAGTAGATCCGGGGGCTGGCCTCGCCCTGATCCATGTTAGAGCCTCCATGCCGGGCCCGACTCCATTGATGTACCCATCTCCTACACCAGCCCTGGGTGGTGCATGCTCTTTCAACGTGAGCCTGGGAAGCCTGTATCTTGATTTGTTCCTTATAATAACACCGATCCTTGCCTCCGCGCCTTCATTAACCCTGACAACAGGGTTCACCCTCTCGATTTCCAGGGCTTCCAGGGCCCTGCTCCACCTTGAGGCCTCCGAGTAGGCGTGTAGGACTAGTAGCAGGCCTGATAGTCCTGAGAAGTATAGTAGCCCGTTGCCTGCCGCCATCCCGCTTGCCATGGCTGCTATCGATATGAATGCTAGGAGTAGGCCCTTCCTGGTGAGTGCCCTCATATAGATCACCTAGGGTGGGGGTGTCCTGTCGAGGACCTCCCTAACCACCATGTCGCCCCTGACACCCTGGATCCTGGCGTCGGTGGTTAGTATGATCCTATGGGGGAGTGCTGCTATAGCCGCTTCTTTGACGTGGTCTGGGCTTACATAGTCTACCCCCTCGATCATTGCCAGTGCTCTGGATAGTTGGAGTATTGCTAGTGCGCCTCGTGGCGATGCTCCTAGGAGGACCATTGGGTGCCTTCTAGTTGCCTCCACCAAGTCTACAATATACTCCTTTATATTACTGTCTACATGTATGCTCCAGACGGCTTCGATACCCTCAATAAAGTCCCTCTGGGATGCAACGGGCTCCAGGCCCATCTCCTGGATGCTCTTATACCTATCCATTATCTCAAGCATCTCATCCCTAGTGGGGTATCCGATCACTACTCTAGCCATGAACCTGTCGAGCTGCGCCTCTGGGAGGGGGTAGGTTCCCTCCTGCTCTATGGGGTTCATTGTAGCTATTACTATAAATGGCCTCTCTAGCCTGAACGTTCTGCCCCATACCGTGACCTGCCCCTCCTGCATGGCCTCTAGGAACGCGCTTTGGGTCCTGGGGCTAGCCCTATTGATCTCGTCGGCCAATACAATATTTGCGAATATGGGGCCGGGCTTGAATTCGAAGTCCCCGCTAGCCTGGTTGTACACATATGTTCCCAACACGTCTCCCGGAAGCAGGTCGGGGGTGAACTGGATCCTCTTGAATGATAGTCCTGATGCGAGCGCGAGCGCCTTAGCCATGGTGGTTTTAGCCACCCCAGGAACGCCTTCTAGTAGTACATGGCCCCCGGCTAGGATTGTTGCTATTATGAGCTTGATCTCCCTCTCCTTCCCCACTATTACCTTGCCCACCTCCTCTATTACCCTATGGAATACTTCACCTGCCACGGCGCCTCAGCTCCCCAAGAAGCCTCCTAGCCGCGTATCCCCTTAGCCCTAACCTGTATGCCAGGATGGTTATTGGATCCCTAGAGTGTTTAAGGAACTTGTACACCATCCAGCTCTCCGGGTATGCTGGGGTTGATGGCCTGTATGCATTGAAGAGTGCATTCACGAGGATCCCGGCTAGTGCAAGTGTGACCGCGTATAGCATCCAAGGCCCGGGCCCTGTTAAACCCTTCAAGGCTGTATGTGGTAATGCTAGTATGCCTAACGCGATGGGTCCTAGCCTGAGTGTTATGTCTGAGCCTTCATAGTGTCCAGCGTCGAATGCTATTATTGTTGAGGTGTTCCCTGCTAGCTTCTCTATGATGCTCATGCAGATGTGCATGTTCCCTCCCCTATTCCATGGTGATTCTGTTGTCATGAAGTTTGCGCACATACTAGAGTCTGCTATGACTATTGCTTCATAGCCTCCACCCCTATAGTAGATGCCTATGGCTGGATTCTCAACCTCTATCTCTCCAGCCTTGTATGTGCCTCTAGCCATGCATATGGGTGTTGCATTGATTGGGATCGAGTCTATATAGGAGGTCCTCGATGCCAGCCCCCTCCCTGCATCCATACACTCTATATCTATTATGAACGTGTATCCAAGCCTCTTCCCAGGGTCCGTTAGTATGCTAGGCGCGATCCTTGCTCCAGTCATGCTTGATACTAGGGTGCTTGATATGGTTGTTTCGTCAGCTATGAGTATGTTCAGCCTTCCCTCGCTGGCTAGCTTCTTAATGACGCTTATCTCCTTCGAGGTGAAGGGTTTGTCAGGGCCTATCACTATATAGACGATCCTATCATTATATGCTTCAAGCCTGCCAACATCGTCGATGATTACCGTCTTCCACCTTTTAGAGGCTTCAGCATATAGCTTACTGGTCCCGTATGGCGAGGGGTTCTTAGGGGATGTAGAGTAGATTGAGTTTGTGAAGCCTATCTTCTTATCCCCGGCTGATAATGCGGTTATGAGGAGTACTAGCGTGATTGCTGCAGCTGCTAGTAGTCTACCCTTCACCCCTCAGGGCCCTCCTAGCCTCCTCAACCATCTCGGGTGTTGGTTCCCTGGGAGAGTAGACGCCCTCATAGTATATCGACGCTACTATCCCCGCCCCATTTATACCAGTCTCCATAGCTATTCTGGCGATTTCCATGGGCGTGTTTCCAGGCTTTATAGCGGCCCCCCTGCCTTCCACCATCTTGGCTAATTCATCCATGATCGCTCTTAGCTCTAGCTTGAGCCCTTCATATCTATACCTTGGCTTGGCAGTGAATCTATAGTAGATGTGCTTCATCACGGATGCAAGTCCCCTGGTGGGGGCTTCTCTTGCCATCAGCAGTGATGATAATAGTATGGCTACTATCATTATAATGAGAGTAGCGATTACTAGCTGGATCTCTCCAGCTCCGTGTCCTGTCGATGCATGGAATCCCGTTGTTGTAGTAGTTGTGGTTGTGCTCCAGTTTGACTGGGACCCTGTTAACCCCCCGGTATACACCCATTCCGTGTCTTGGGGGATAAAGTGCCGGTAGCCCGGTGAGGCTTGGGGGTGTTGCAATGTAACAGGCACCCTGTACTCTAGAGGTTTTGCTTTACACTCATAACCGTCCTGGAGGCCCGGACGACGCCCACAATATCTATCCTAGCCGGGCATACCTCCATGCAGGCGCCGCATAGTAGGCAGGTGTAGAGGCTCTCCTCTACCAGTTTGGAGGAGTAGCCGTCTCGTGCTAGCATCAGGGCTAGGTTAACCCTGCCACGGGGCCCATAGCCCCTGTGGATCCCTTGTAGTGTCGGGCAGACGGGCTCGCAGAAGCCGCAGTATATACACTTGGATGCCTCCTCTATTATATACTCTCTCGCGTTATTCAGGGTCGACCACCTTCCCGGGGTTCAATATGCCCTTTGGGTCGAAGATCCTCTTTATACCCCTCATCAGCTCTATTGCCTTCAGCGAGCCCAGGAGCTCCATCTCCATCTCAAGGCCCTTCTTCTTTAGCAGCCCTATACCATGCTCGCTGCTCACTGTCCCCCCCAGCTTTAACGCGATCCTCATAACCTCCATGTGCCACTCCTCTACCCTTTCACCTATCCCCTCCTGGTCGGCTGTATAGGCTACCGCCGGGTGTAGGTTCCCGTCGCCGATGTGTCCTCCTAGGAACATTTCGAGGCCGACCCTCTCCTCCAGCCCTCTCACACGCCTGACACCAACCTGAACCTCGGTTGCGCGTAATGATACATCCACCATATAAGCGATTATCCTAGATGTCCCCCTCCTGGTTTCCAGCGCCTTGGCTAGCTGGGCTGGGAATAGGTTCCTCCTTATCTCATAGAGTTTCATCTCCTCAGCCTCCCTTGAGGTCCTCGCTATATACACGCTGCCCGCGCCCATCTCCGTCATCACCTTCCTCAGCCACTCGGCGTATCTATCGGTGGCCTCGTGGTTGACGTCCACTCCGACTAGGAGCATGTGCCCCTCTACCGGTATCCTTGAGCCCACCACGCGTGCCGCTATGCTC
>JALWGG010000282.1 GCA_027013765.1 Acidilobaceae archaeon | reverse complement strand
AAACCCGATCCAGGGGCTCTTGAGAGGCTATTCAAGGGGATACGCGGTGCCGCGCCCGGGCTCCACACGCTCCATATAGATAACGTGAATCCGGGCACGATCGCGAGGCACCCCCAAGAGAGTCTACGCGCGTTGAAGGTGATCGTGGAATACCATACTCCAGGGGATGTAGCTGCTATGGGGCTTGAGACGGCTGACGACAGGGTCTCCAGGATAAATAACCTGAACACCACCGCCGAGGAGTCCATGTTTGCTATAGAGGTCGTGAATAGGGTTGGGGGCATGCGGGGCTACAACGGCCTCCCGGAGCTACTGCCGGGGATAAACTTCATATTAGGCCTCCCGGGCGAGACAAAGGAGACCTACAGGCTCAACAGAGAGTTCCTGGAGGCAATCCTTGAAAAGGGCTTAATGGTTAGGAGGGTGAACATTAGGAGGATCCTGCCACTACCAACCACCAGGGCAAGCCGGATGAAGCCAGGGGTCAAGCCTAGGAACGAGGCCGCGGCCAAGTCGTTCACATACTGGGTTAGGAATAGGTTTGACAGGGAGATGCTTAGGAGGATAACACCCCCCGGGACGATACTAACCGGGCTCTGGGTCGAGGAGTGCATAGATGGGGCGTGCTATGCGAGGCAGCCTGGAAGCTACCCCCTGATAAACTATATACCATGCAATATAGACCCGGCTACATATATTCCAAGGGTCAGGGTTACAGGTGTACATAGCGGTAGGAGTATACAATCAACCCCCCTAGCCCGGGGCTATAAGTGTAGGGATGGTGGAGGGGTTGGGTTATAGGATCGGCCTGGTTATAAACCCGCTTGCAGGGATCGGGGGAAGGCTCGGATACAAGGGTAGTGATGGGGCATACGCGATAAGGGCACTCCTCAAGGGGGCCAAGCCCATAGCCCCCGAGAGGGCTAGAAGGTTCGTCAGGAGGCTTAAGCTACCCCTAGAGGTCCTAGCCCCGGTGGGGGTTATGGGTGTTGACTCTGTATCAAGCGTAAACCCCAGGGTAAGGCTATCCCCCGTGGAATGCGTTGGCAGGAGGACCTGGCCCACCACCGCGGCGGATACAAGGAGGTGCGTGGGGGAGATCAGGGACCAGGGGGTAGACCTGCTAGTCTTCGTCGGGGGGGACGGGACGGCTAGGGACGTGTATAGCGTTATAGGGGATAGTCTGCCAGTCGTCGGCGTCCCCAGCGGGGTAAAGGTGTATAGTGCGGTATTCGCCGTGGACCCGGAGTCTGCAGCCATGGCTGTGGAGGACTACCTCCATGGCAGGGCAGGCCTAGTGGACTCGGAAGTCGTCGACGTGGATGAGGACCTGTTTAGGAGGGGGGAGCTTAGGCTAAGGCTCTACGGCTACATGAAGACGCCAGCGACCAGGTACATGGTATCTACATCCAAGCAGCCCATAGCATCCGACGCCCGGGAGGAGGCGGAGGCCATAGCCGAGTACCTAGTCTCAGAGCTCATGGAGGAGTGCACGCTATACATACTAGGCCCAGGGACGACGATCAAGGCGATAGCGGACAGGCTAGGGGTTAGAAAGACGCTGCTAGGCGTAGACGCGGTACATAATGGCAGACTAGTCGGGGAGGACCTCGACGAGGAGGGGATACTAAGCCTCCTAGAGGGGTATAGAAGGGTGAAGGTCCTCATATCACCCATAGGAGGCCAGGGATACATACTTGGAAGGGGCAACCAGCAGGTCAGCCCGGAGGTCCTCAAGAGGATAGGCATAGACAATATAATAGTAATAGCCACGCCATCAAAACTGGCCACAATAAAAACACTGAGGGTAGACACGGGGGACCCCAGCATCGACAAGGCGTTAAAGGGGAGATACATCAAGGTCCTCACAGCCCCCTACAGGTATAAACTAGTCAGGATAGAGTAGAGGGGAGGAGGGATGGAGAAGATAGTGGTAGTGTCGGAAGTCTGGAAGAGGTTCGGCAAGGTACAGGCCCTCCAGGGGGTCTCGCTGGAGGTCAACAAGGGAGCCATAGTGGGGCTCCTAGGCCCAAACGGCGCGGGGAAGACAACACTGCTAAGGATAATACTTGGGCTTATGAGGAGGGATAGGGGGCTGGTGGAGCTCCAGGGAAGGGACCCCTACAGGGACCCCAGGTCCAGGCACGGGGTGGGCGTTGTATTCGAGAGGCCGGTACTACCAGAGTCCCTACCGGTTAAGGAGTTACTCATGGCCGCGGCTAGGATACATGGGACCAGTAAGGATCAGGTTGATGAGGCGATAGCGGAGTCGGGGCTTGAGGGGCACGAGTGGAAGCCCTTCAACGCCTTGAGTGCTGGCTTGAAGCAGAGGGCCGCCATAGCCCATGCACTGGTATCCGACCCGGTACTACTCATAGCTGATGAGCCGACGAGCAACCTAGACCCCCTGGAGAGGGCTAAGATCTTGAACCTACTGGTGGAGCTTAATGCTAGGAGGGGGCTGACAGTCCTTGTATCAAGCCATGTAGTCTCAGAGGTCCTCAGGGTCTCCCAGGAGCTGGTGATCATGAGTAGGGGTAGGGTTAGGCTTAGAGGTCCTCCCGAGGAGGTGTTGGGCGGGCTCAACATTGTTAGGGTGAGGACCTCGGACCCCGAGTCCCTCTGGAAGCTATTGAGTAGTGCCGGGTTCGAGGCCAGGGTGTCTGGGCTGAACGTGGAGCTAGACGTGGATGGGGCCCATGGGAAGCTCTTCAAGGTCCTCTCAGCGGCGGCGTCCCAGGGCTTAACGATATATAGTGTGGACTTTGTGGAGGCCGGGCTTGAAAACGTTATAGGTGGGGAGGATGCGTAGCATAGTAAACCTAGTGGTTATTGATTCTAGTGATAGCCTGAGGCCCCCGGCATTCGATATAATGATGATCATAATATCCTCCCTGGGGGCGGCGCTAGCTACTATACAACCGATATCGGAGCCCCATGTCGCCGCTAGGATCATACTCGACCCCACGCTATTCGCTGCAACGATATTCCTTGCATTAAGGGGGTCCGCTGGGATAGCTGGTTTAATCCAGAGGGGTATCATGGATGTATACCTCTCATACCCCGTCTCCAGGAGGTCCGTATTCCTCATCATATACATTAGCAGGGTTGTACTGCCAGCCGGGACCCTACTGGTTTCACCACTACTTGTGGCAGCTATAGTACTCTTCCCGGTGGTGTCTAGGGACCCGGCCTCATACATCATAGTGTTCGCTGCATACCTGGTCCAGGCCGTAATGTTTGGATCCATATTCCTCCTCCTAGGGCTGGTGGCGCGTAGCACGGGCTCAGCGAGCGTGGCCAGTATAACAGTATACTTCGCCTACAACATAACCTCCCTCCTACTCTCAATAATTGGGACCACCCTCAGGAGCGACAGCATGACTAGCCTGGCAGATGCGATGAGCTTCTACTACATGGTGTATAGGAGCATGCTGGGCGTTGAGGTGGAGTTGTGGCAGTTCCTCCTAGTCCCAGCGATCCTCCTGCTAGTTATACTGGCAGGCTACATATACTTCACTAGGAGGTTCGAGCCGAGATGATAAGGGAGCTAATACCCAGGATACTAGTGCTGGTGGGCGTAGCAGTGATACTAGCCGCGTTGATAGCAGAGGCTGTAGGGGCTAAGGATCACGTGGAGTGGGGTGTAAGCATAGATACAAGCAGCAATCCCGGGGCGGCCATGACTGTTTTCGCATTCAGCAGCAGCGGGGTGGTGTCTATAAGCGTTGAGGGGGCGAAGAGCATATACTATATGAAGCTTAAGGGCGACCCGATGATAGCGCTGAGGCAGCTGAGCACCATAAACATAAGCCTGGTAGACCAGACGCTTGTCCAGGATATAAGGGCTGGTGTAGCATATGGCGCGGCGGGCCTCAAGACAAACCCCCTACTCCTGAAGGCTCTACCACTGCTAGCCAATATAATACCCGTGGAGGTTAAGACCCCCGAGGGCGGGAACAACTCGCTTAGGATAGCGCTTCACGGGGGCCAGGGAGTCCTGGTCGTCGTTGAGCCTGATGGTGACAGGGTCACATTCTCCATGGAGTACAGGGTGACAGGGTATAGGAGGCTAGACACAAACATACTCATAGCAAGCGGCTTCCTAGTCTCGGTGGCAGGCCTAGTATTCTATAGAATGCTAAGGAGCTGGTAGGCCGCGCCTAGGCTAGGAGTGATACCAGGGCCCTGAAGGGCTCGTCCCCTACAATCATAGCTGTCAGCGTCCCGAGGAATATGTGGAACACGTATGGTATCCCCGGGGACGCCTCCAACACCTCCACGCCAGACCTTGCCAGCCTCAAGACCGTCTCCAGGGGGTCGGCCCCCACATCGCCCCCGCCTGGGGTGGTTGCCACAATCCACCATCTGAACCTTGGATCCGTGAGGAGCTCGTGTATAGTGATCCTGTACCTCCCCCTGAATATACACCTAAACCCGCATACACGGGCCGACACGTATATCCTGTGCACCGCACTAAACACGCCGGCATACAGCACCGCCTGGAGTGGTATTGGGAGGATCGAGCTACTCGACAGGGGGTAGGAGGCGCCTAGGAAAAGGAGCGCCATGAAGTCGGCCCCGCCCATGACACCCGCCATATACAGGATCAGGGTCAACACCGCGGGGACTAGCGCCAGTACAAGGAGTATCCAGGGGGAGTCCTCAAGGACGCTGCCCATACTGTTTATGTATATTATTGCACCCGCGGGTATGGAGTAGATCCAGTATAGGGGCTCTATATCCCTATAATACAGGTCTATGACCCCGGCGACCCCTAAGACGGCAAGCGTAAATACCTCTGCAGCGCCCAGGCCTGTCAAGCAAGCGACCCATATAGATATAGTCTTGGCCGGTGGATAGGCATAAATGGATGACGCCTGTTGGCAGTCAGCCCGGGGTTCATCGAGGAGGTCAAGAAGATTACGGGTATTGAGGGGGATCCACCTATAATAAGGCTGCCTATCAAGTCCAGGAACCTTAAGAGGATCATTGCAAGGCTGAAGCCCCTGACAGCTGGGGACATGAACATATGGATCCTGTGCGAGGACCTCCGCTGCAGGGCCTGCATAGCTAAGGGCACGTATAGGGTAGCACTGAGGAGGGTGACAGTCAACGACGTCCTTAGCGGGCTTCGTCATGAAATAAGCATTGCGGAGGCCAGCGTTGATGGAGTAGCCATATGGAGGACCTCATGGACTGGTGACATGTACCGTGTAGACTGGAACCACTGCGACGCAGAGATACACCCCGGGGGCAGGGTGGAGTGTAGGCGCAGCATCGGGGTGCTGTGCAGTGGGGAAGAGGGTTGAGGTCCTTAGGAATAGGCTACTAGCAGTAGACCTGCTCAAGGAGGCTAAAGCCGTCATGACATACAGGGAGCTGAGCACAATAACGGGTATAGACGAGACTGTGCTGGCGAAATACGTTAACGGCTCCATGGTCCCAAGCGCTGGCCAGGCGGAGAGGATAGTAAAAATGCTGCTATCAAGGCTCAACCCCCGGAGGGTGATCCTGGAGAGGGCCGCGGAGCTTGAGGGCTTCCTGGACCTTGAGCCTGTGCTATCAAACCCCCTATACCTTAAACTCGCATCCATGGAGTTCTATAACCGCTTCAGGGGCGATGACGTGACGAAGCTCCTAGTGCCGGAGACTAGTGGTATAAGCCTTGCAACCGCAATGAGCCTAACATTCAATAAGGGAATGGTTATAGCTAGGAGGAGGAAGGAGAATCCGAGGATCGAGTATATAGAGGAGCACCTGTCAGAGCCTCCGTCGATAAGGAGGATCTTCTACATACCAAGGGCAAGCCTAACCAGGTGGGACAGGATACTGATCGTGGATGACATAGTACAGACGGGGCTAACCCTAGCAGTGATGGAGAAGCTGGCAAGGAGGGCCAACGCTAAGATAGTAGGCGTAGCAGCCCTGGTAGTTGTGGGGGATGAATGGGCTAGAAGGACCAGTATAACCCGCGTCGAGTCCCTAGTGAAACTCACCAGGCACTAGAGGGCCACCCGGCCTTAATTCATCCCCGAGTGGAGGGTCCACGTATTGCATAGAGGAGGCCGGGTGGCCCCTATAGATCGTCTATCCTGCATGTGGGTTTATTAGGGTTGTGCTAGAAGTACCCTGCCCCCGGGCCTTCTGCCACCCTCTTTATCAGGTTCCTGGCCTTCTGTATTATGTGGGGGATTATTAGTAGGCTCATCCAGTATTTGTCCCTTAGGGCTTCCTGTAGGGCGCCTGCATGTGTCTTCCTATATTCCGAGAGTAGGGCTTCTATGAGG
>JALWGG010000281.1 GCA_027013765.1 Acidilobaceae archaeon | reverse complement strand
ACGCTACTATAATAGTGGTGGTGATGACCATGCTATGGGACCTAAAGATCTTCGATATAGTCTATGTATCCACGCTGGGGGGCCCCGGCGGCTCGTCGAATGTAATGGCACTTGTAATGTATACATACTTCGCTAGAGCCCTCGACTATGCAAGGTCCTCTGCCACAGCAGTCCTCCTAGCCCTCCTAACCCTACTACCCGGGATCTGGTTTATCAGGGTGGTGACTAGGGGTGGCAAGGGTTAGGCCCGCGGTGCTACTATCGACAGTGATAGCCTGGGGACTCGCAGTTGTGTGGGCCTTACCATTCATTGGCCTAGTAATGGTGTCACTCCGCCCATACAGCGAGGTCCTCATAAAGGGGTGGTGGAGCATCGGGGGGGCCCACTTCACGCTTGAGAACTTCAAGGATGCATGGAGCAACCCCATGTACTCCGTTGAGAGGGGCTACATAAACTCCCTCATAGTAACCATACCATCAACCATAGCCCCAATACTGATAGCGGCGTTGGCTGCATATGCATTCTCAAGATTCAGCTTCCCACTAAAGAACTACCTATTCATAACACTCCTAGTAATAATGAGTATGCCCCAGCAGATGTCAGTGATCCCACTATTCTTCATGCTCAAGGAGCTCCACCTACTAGATAGGCTGGCCGGCCTCATACTCGTCCACAGCTCCTGGGGCCTTGCATGGATAACATTCTTCCTAAAGAACTTCTTCGACAGCCTACCCAGGGAGATGGAGGAGGCGGCCAGGGTTGATGGTGCGGGGGAGCTACAGATATTCCTGAGGATAGTACTCCCAGCAAGCCTACCAGCACTTGCAAGCGTTGCTGCAATACAATTCACATGGGTGTGGAGCGACTTCTTCTATGCATTAATGTTCCTAATCAGCCCAGAGAACTATGTGGTAACCCTGCAGGTAGGGACTATGAAGGGGCAGTACCACCTCGACTGGGGCCTTCTATCAGCAGGCTCGATATTCGCAATGCTAGTCCCCCTACTACTATACGCGGGCCTCCAGAAGTACTATGTGCGTGGCATGATAGGGTGGACGGCTAAGGGGTGACTCGGGATGGCTGTCGTGGAGCTTAGGAATATAGTTAAGAGGTTCGGCCGGGTAACGGCGGTAGATGGCGTAAGCCTCAGGATAGGGGATGGAGAATTCTATATACTACTCGGGCCGAGCGGGTGCGGGAAGACGACCACACTCAGGATCATAGCGGGACTGGAATACCCGGACGAGGGCAAGGTCCTCATAGACGGTGTAGACGTAACCAATACCGAGCCAAAGGACAGGGACGTTGCAATGGTCTTCCAGAACTACGCTCTCTACCCCCACATGACGGTTTATGACAACATAGCATTCCCCCTAATGATAAGGAGGAAGAAGCTGGGCCTAACCAGGAGCGAGATAAGGGAGAGGGTGATGGAGGTTGCAAAGATGCTTAGAATCGAGGACCTACTCTCCAGGAAGCCAGGCCAGCTAAGCGGAGGGCAGCAGCAGAGGGTAGCCCTAGCCAGGGCACTAGTCAGGAGGCCAAAGGTATGGCTCATGGACGAGCCCCTCAGCAACCTAGACGCACTTCTAAGAGGCTCCAGAAGGAGCTAGGAATAACTACGGTATACGTGACCCACGACCAGGCGGAGGCTATGAGCATGGCAGACAGGATCGCAGTGATGAATAAGGGGAGGATAATACAAGAGGGCCCCCCAATGGAGATCTACCTAAACCCGAAGCACGTATTCGTCGCAAGCTTCATAGGAGCCCCACCAATGAACCTGATCAAATGCACAGTATCAGGCAGCGAGGACGGCCTAACACTACAATGCCCAGGCATAGAGAGGAGAATAGAAGCAGACATAGAAGTGGAGGGAGAAGTCATACTAGGCTTCAGACCAGAATTCGCAAAGATACACAAGGAGCCAGGCCCTGGAAGGATAGAGGCTAAGGTATACGTTGTCGAGACCCTGGGGTCAGAGTCAGTAGTAAACCTGAGCATAGGGGACGATACAATAGTCAAGGTAAAGACGGGGCTGGGCCAATCATTCACTATAGGTGAAAGGGTATACCTAGAGATAGACTGGAAGAGGGCGGCAATATTCGATGCTGCAACAGGCGGGAGGGTAATATAAATATATCTCCGGTAACCACAACTATAATGCTATACCCGGAGGGGGGATGTAGAGTAGGAGAGTCTCCTGAAGGGGGTAAGATGTGGAGAGCCGGAACACAAAACCCCCTCCAAAGACTTTATATATAAAATATACAATAAACTCCTGTAAACAATAGAATAAATAATAACAATGTATTTTAGGAATGGTATAACAATATAAATAACCCTTGTAAACATCATAGTCTATTATGTTTACAAGAGTTTATTCATCGTCAAGGAATAATTATACAATGGCCGTAATGGCCGTCGGATAGTAGAGAGGTGAAAGCTGTGGCCAGGAGAAGAAAAGGAATAGTCGGTATAGAGGCAGCAATAGTAATGATAGCATTCGTCATAGTGGCAGCAGCACTAGCATTCGTCGCTCTAAACATGGGAATGAGTGCAACGCAAAAGACTAAAGAGGCTATTGGAGCCAGCATGGGTGAGGCCGGAAGCTCATTAATGGTTGACGGAGACGTTGTAGCATGGTATGACGGTACAAATATAACTAACGTGGTTGTACCAATAAGGATATCATCAGGAAAGTACCCTGTCGACCTGAGCCCCAACAAGACTACAGTATCGCTTCAAGTTGGTGGCACCTTCTACGCGAATATATACTCAACAATAGATCCGACACCTAAGGCGCCCCCTGTAGACATCGGGAACCTGTTGAGTACAGTATTCAATGGCACAACAGATGCCAGCGCAGTGATCGTCTTCCTAGATGGAGATGGAGATAACGTATTGGAGTTCAGTGAAAAGGCATTAGTGCTAGTCCAGCTAAACCCAGCCGCGAACTCATATGATACGGTTAAGATAGAAATCAAGCCGCCCGAGGGCTCACCTCTAGTTGTGGAACGCGTAATTCCACCATCCCTGCCCGAGACTGCTGGACCAGTAACCCTAGGATAACGTAGACAGCCATTAATAATATAATAAAATAATTTTTTATTTTTTTAATTATGTTTAGGGGTGATGGTGGTGAGTATGGATAAGAACACAGCAGAGCTAGCAGAGCTGGTAAACAGCCTAAAAGAGACAATAAGAGAGCTAAGAGGGTTCCTAGACGAGATCACCAACCCGGTATTGGGGACACCCCAGATAATAAAGGAAAGGGTGAAGGGTGCCAGGAGAGAGGAGAAGCAGGCCGAGCAGGAAGCGGCTTACAAGAAGAACATGATAATAGTACCCAGCCCCACTGAGGAGGCTAAAAAGACCCTGGAAGAGAAAAGGAGGGAACACCTGCCCGTAGAGGAAGAATTGTTGGAGGCTGTAAAGCCTGTTACAGAGTACCATAGGAGGGAGGAACTCGGGCTAGATAGGCTTGCGAGGCTTATGAGACTCATATATGAGCTTCAAGCTAAAGTACCTTCAGAGTATCTAGTCGGCCTGGCAGAAGTGCTGTATGGTATAGGCCTAATCGATGAGGCGCAGCGTGACACGTTGAAGAAACTGATCGAGTTGACACGTGTAAGCTATGAGCACGGGATGAGTATCGATGAGAACATAGCCATACTTGCTGCATTAGCCAAGGAGCTTGGTCTGAACATCTCCGAGATCACAGAGGAGCTTGTCAGAGCGATATTGAGGCAGAGGGGTGTAGAGGCTTGGGGGAGTCGACAGCAATAGCACATGCAGTATTCATCATTGTATCTGTTATGATGGCGAGTGTACTTGCATTTGTGGTGTTGAGTAAGCTCGGGTATATGCAGTCAGTATTCTCCCAGGCTATTACAGAGAAAACGAATGCGCTCGGAATACGTATTATGATAGTGAATGCATACAAATCCGGGGGAACTATCTATATTTATGCTAAGAACGTCGGGACAATACCATACAGCGACTTATCCAATATAGACCTATACGTAGGCGACCTAGATGGTGCACTGGACTACTACAAATATAGTAGTAGTGGGGGTACTGGGACATTTACTATAGAGGAGATGGGAAATAGTGATGGTATATGGAGTCCAGGTGAAACATTCAAATTTACAGTAAATAGTATAAGAACTTATGGAGACCTGATAAGGGTTAAAATAGTACTATCCAATGGTGTCACAGGCGATGACGTAGTAGCCGCTAGCGGGGGGTGAACTATAATGGGTATGGGGACCGTGGCATCATCAACAATTATATTCTACGTATTACTCCTGCTTCTCGGATTCATGATCACGGTAGCCACGTATAGCCTGTCTAGCATGGCAAAAGCGATACTCATATTCAGTAGCCTGAAAACCGAAAGAATCGAGTATAGGAGCATATACCATGACAATACAACAAATACTATAACAATGAGGATAGCCAATACAGGCGAAACCCTGGTATATGATTATAATGATACAGATGTAATAGTAACATACACCTCGGGTAACACAACAAGGATCTTCTACGCGGAATTCAGGGGAGAATACACCGGAACCAGCAGCCAGGAGGGGTGGTATATAACAGGCATCTATGATGCCTCAGGCGTATTCCATCGCTATACAAACACGGCCCCCGTATACTGGAAGCCGAATACTATACTTGAGATCGTCATAATCCTACCATCACTACCCGACAACTCTACTACAGTGACCATCACTATAGCGACGCCGGGAGGGGGGAGGGAATATGTAGAGTTTACCTGGTGATGTAGCCTTGATCAGGATCCTGCCCACCGGTAATAACGAGCTTGATATAAAGATTGGCGGCGGGATCCCGTTCCCAACACTCATAGTAATAGAGGGAGACCATGGCAGTGGTAAAACAGCGTTAAGTCTCCAATTCCTGCTGGGTGCTCTGAGGGCTGGCTTTAAATCCGTCGTCTTTACAAGCGAGTCTAGGCCGGGTGATTACATAGTTAAGGCTGAGTCGTCCGGGTTCCCTATAGAGCCCTACTATATACGGGGGATGCTAAGGGTATATACAATACAGTATCCAGGGCCTCTTGATAGGAGGATTGCCGACCTACTCTCGCTGAGGCTTATGAATAGCATTGCAAGACTCTCCAGCGGCTACAAGTTCATAGTAGTAGATAGCCTATCATATCTTGCATCAATAGCAAGCGACTCGATACTCAACGAGTTAATAGTTAGTATGAGGCGCGTGACATCGCAGGGCACAGGTGTAGTAGTCACAATACACCCATCCTCGATACCGGAACATATAGCTGTGAAGCTGTTTGCAAGTGCTGACGGCTACCTAAAGACCTCCGCCGCGGTAATCGGGGGGAGGAGGCTAAAGGTACTGTCTATAGTTAAGCTGCGTGGAGCCCCGCCGGGGATAGAGACGACGATAACCTTCGACGTAGACCCAGCCTTCGGCATAAAACTGGTACCAATAATGGTGTCTCAGGCCTGAGGTGGAACCATGGCCTCGGTGAGGCTCCGCCGCCCCAGGCTGAAGTTATCGCTGCCTGCTAGGAGGAGGGTTGAAGAGAGGAAGTTTGAAAGGGTAGAGCTGGACTTCGGAGAGAGGCCTGCATACCTGGAGGAGTATATCAGGAAGGTCTCTGAGGAGCTGGGGGAGCGGCCTGAGCTAGTTGATAAGCCTAGTCCTGAGTTGAAGCGTGCAGCAAAGTTTAACATAGTATATCCTGTTGGGGGAGGAGTGTTTATCCATGCCTACACGCCCACAGACCCACTTGAGGCATTCAATATCTATGGTGTGGTGGAGCCACCGAGGCCGGACCCCAAGCTTCTAAGCCTTATAGATGAGGCGTTGGCGTTCGTTATCTCCGAGGAGGACAAGCCTAGGAGTGCAGAGGAGAAGAAATCAATACTCCTCACACTCCTAGACAAGGTTGTGGAGGTGACTGACGAGGAGCCGGATTATGAGGAGCTGTACAGGAGGGGCGGTGTTAGGAAGGTACCGGTTAAGAGGGATATCCTAGACTACTTGAAGTATCACCTGGTCAGAGACAAGGTGGGGGTTGGCGTATTAGAGCCCTTCCTTAGGGACCCCTTCCTTGAGGATATAACCTGTAACGGTGTCGGGCCAATCTACGTGGTCCATAAGATCTTTGGCAACATGAAGAGTACTGCCGGGTTTAAGTCAGACGAGGAGCTAGACGACTTCATAATAAAGCTTGGAGAGAAGATCGGGAAGCCTATAAGTCATGCAAGGCCGGTAGTGGATGCGACACTGCCAGACGGAAGCCGTATAAACATAGTCTATGGGAGGGATGTCAGCCTCCATGGAAGCAACTTCACCATAAGAAGAGTAGCAAAGGTTCCAATAAGCGTAACAAAGATCATAAACTGAGGCAACTACGACGAGAACATCTCAGAATATACATTGCTCATCACGCGGGAAGGGATGG
>JALWGG010000280.1 GCA_027013765.1 Acidilobaceae archaeon | reverse complement strand
ATACTATATATTATTATGGATATTTTAGTTATATATACACAATGCTATAACGTTACAAATTTATATGTGTCAACGCATTTTAAGTTATCTTGAGGTGCGTTAGGCTGAGGAGGCTAATAAGCATCATCCTGATAACAATCATACTAGCATCTACCCTCTACATGCTGGCATTCAGGAGCAGCCCCGGAAGCCATGATACCGGGGTTGATGCGATAACTAGCAGCACCCCCGGCAACGCGAGCTCAACGATCTACTATGAGGTTAGGGGTAGCCAGATCTATATGATTAACATGAGTAGCGGGGAGGAGAGGCCAATCCACCTCTACGGGGTAAACTGGTTCGGATTCGAGACGCCAGACCACGTGGTCCACGGGCTGTGGGCCAGGAACTGGGAGGACATGCTTCTCCAGATCAAGAGTCTAGGATTCAACGCGATCAGGCTACCATTCTGCACCGACTCCGTCCAGCCAGGGACAATGCCGTCAACTATAGACTATTCGAAGAACCCCGACCTCCAGGGGCTGACCAGCCTGGAGATAATGGAGAAGATCATAAACAAGTCGGCTGAGCTAGGGATCTTCATACTACTCGACTACCACAGGATCGGGTGCCAGTACATAGAGCCCCTATGGTACAACGACACCTTCACAGAGCAAGACTACATAGATGTTTGGGTTAGCGTGGCTGAAAGGTTTGGAAAGTACTGGAACGTTATAGGAGCGGATCTAAAGAACGAGCCCCACAGCAGCAGCCCCCCACCAGGGGCATACTATGACGGGGCCGGGGCCACATGGGGCATGGGTAATAACGCCACCGACTGGAACCTGGCGGCTGAGAGGATTGGGAGGGCGATCCTAGAGGTTGCACCCCACTGGCTGATATTCGTCGAGGGGACCCAGTACACCAATCCTGAGACCGATGGTTCATATGAGTGGGGGTATAACACTTGGTGGGGAGGCAATCTAATGGCTGTTAGAGACTACCCAGTAAACCTGCCCAGGGAGAAGCTGGTCTACAGCCCCCACGTCTACGGCCCAGACGTCTACAACCAGCCATACTTCAACGAGCCAGACTTCCCCGATAACATGCCCGACATATGGTACCACCACTTCGGATACGTGAAGACTGAGCTAGGATACCCTGTCGTTATAGGGGAATTCGGGGGGAGATACGGGCACGGCGGGGATCCAAGGGATGTAGACTGGCAGAACAAGCTTGTAGACTGGATGATCGAAAACGGCTTCTGCGACTTCTTCTACTGGAGCTGGAACCCCAACAGCGGCGACACCGGGGGGATCCTCAAGGACGACTGGACCAGTATATGGGAGGATAAATACCAGAACCTGAAGAGGCTGATGGACCACTGCAGCCAGCAGGCCAGCTATAACGGGACCATAGCGGCCTACTACCTACAGGACCTCGACCCGGAGAAGATCAAGTGGCACCACTGGACGGTGCTGGTGCTTGAGCCGGACGAGGCCAACGAGACAATCATGGATGTGGCGGGTAACTGGTCAGACACTGTACTGGCATACCTAAACATAGGCTACGCGGAGGATTGGAGGAGCTACTGGCAGGACATAGCCGGGGAGCCGTGGGTGCATGAGGAGACTGGTTATGAGGGCGAGTACTACATCGAGTATTGGAATAGCCAGTGGCATAATATAACTAGGAGCCTCGCAACACAATACCTATCCCAGGGATTCGACGGGGTATACCTAGACAACATTGACGCGGCTGAGGTCCTGGATGAGATGTCCCCGTCCTGGACCAGTGGAGTTGACACATATGCCGAGATGATAAGCCTGGTATGCGATATAAGTAGCCATGTGAAGAGTATAGACCCTAGTGCAAAGGTATACATAAACATCGGGGGCGCATACAACCTCCTCTACAACGACACACTACTAGACTGTATAGACGGGGTACTAAGGGAGGAGCTATGGACTGTATGGGTGGGTTACAACCAGACCGCCCCACAAGACCCGGATGAGACAAGCAACGCCCTCAACGCGCTATCCAATGCACACTCAATGGGTATCGAGATTATAGTTGCAGACCCCGTCAGGAACGGTGATGAGGCGTCGAGCCTATGCAAC
>JALWGG010000279.1 GCA_027013765.1 Acidilobaceae archaeon | reverse complement strand
TCTTCTACTCGTTCCTGGAGATTTACTATATACTACCCTTCAACGAGACACTATTCAGGTTCTTCAGGAACCTAGGCTACACATCAGAGATATTCGTTAAACCAGACATATTCAACCAGCTATACCCGGCTAAAGCGATTGTACTAAGTATTATAGTTGCTTCGGCATTCATAATGTACCCTCTCAGGAGGACTGAGAAGTATCTTAAAGACGAGGTTCCATGGTATGACTGGCTATTGGCGTTCATAGGCTTCCTAGTCCCCCTATACGTTGTCTACCTTTACGTTACTGAGGAGAGCGTTGAGGCTGCCATAACAAGGGCTACAATAGCAAATACCCTAATTATAATCCTGATAATAGCGTTCGTCGCCGAGGCGACTAGACGTGCTCTAGGGTGGGTGCTGCCAACGATTATGCTCATATTCACAATATATGGATTCGCCCATGCATACACGTTTAGACCCACCGGCTTGGAGGAGGGGCAATGGGTTAGAAGGTTGCTGAACCTGTTCGTCGCCCAGAATACCGGGTTCCTGGGCACCCCCCTGGAGGTAATGGTTACCTATGTATTCATATTCCTATTCTTCAGTAGCATACTTGATAGGCTGGGGATCGGCAAGTATATAACGGATCTCATATTAGCACTGATGGGCAAGAAGCCTGGGGGACCAGCGAAGGTTTCCGTGGTCTCCAGCGCCCTGATGGGAACGATCTCCGGCAGTAGCGTGGCAAACACGCTAACTACGGGAACCTTTACCATACCTACAATGAAGAGGGCTGGCTTCCCTCCAGAGGTCGCTGGAGCTATAGAGCCAGTAGCATCTACTGGGGGCCAGTTAATGCCTCCCATAATGGGGGCTGCAGCGTTCATAATGGCAGAGTTCATTGGTAGGCCGTATAGGGATATCATCATAGCCGCGGCGCTGCCGGCAGTGATATACTTCTACAGTATCTATGTGTTCGTCGACAAGCAGGCTAGGAGCCTAAAGGTTAAGGGCATGACCGATGAGGAGCTCCCTAACCTTAAGAGGCTACTCAGGAAGATCTATATGATGCTTCCAATACCAATAATAGTCCTAGCCCTATTAAGGCTTGAGCCTCAAGATGCAGTGATGGCTGCAGTTAGCTCAGCTATAGTAATAGGGTGGATCGGTAGTGAGGGTATGAGGAGTGTCTCCAGGATGCTCCTAATACTTCTAGTAACACTGATCATAGGGATAGTCTCATTCATTGGAGGACTTAGCGTGGCGACCGGCCTATTCGTTGCCGGGGTATTGTCTCTGGTCTTGGGGGTAATCGGTGCATACCTAGACAAGGGTGGCAGGTATGTTGCAAATGCGGTTATAGAAGCGATCGACCAGACCCTAAGGAATAGTGTCCCAGTCTTCCTTGCCGCTTCAGTCGCCAGCGTGATCCAGGCTATGATAACCTTTACAAGCCTACATATAAAGCTTGGCAATATACTACTAGAGGCTAGTATGGGGAACCTGTACCTACTACTAATAATGACTGCAATATTCTCCATAATACTAGGGATGGGTGTACCCACAACTGCTAACTACATCATAACAGCAACCATACTGGCACCCACCATTGTGAAGTTCGCCGTGGAGCACCTAAACTATGCGGAGCCCGTGGCCAAGATGGCTGCACACATGTTTGTCCTATACTACGGTATCCTGGCTGATATAACGCCTCCTGTGGCATTAGCCGCGTTCGTCGGTGCTGCACTCGCGAAGGCTGACTTTTGGAAGACCGCAATTAATGCTACCATATTCGGATTCGCAAAATATATAATACCATTCGTGATAATGGTCTCACCGACACTACTTATAGTCACGGTAGATGACTGGAACAAAACCAACCTCTATATGCTTGGATACACTGTTGCATCGCTTCTAATAATAATACATACTGCGTCAAGCGGCTTCACCGGCTATTTGGGAGGTCATATAAGGAATAAGTACTTGAGAGCAGTTATGATCATTATAGCCATAGCCGCTGTCTCCCTGAAAATCTATCTAGTAGCAGCGTCACTAGCTCTGCTAGCTGGCGTGTACTGGTATAATATACTAAGGGGTGGCAAGGGTGAGGGCAAGGTTGAAGAGGTTGTCTATGAGCTCAGCTAGCAAATCTATAGATAACTGCCACATAGAGTTTAGGCCTAGGAAGATCGAAGATTATGAGAGCGAATGGGTGCCAGAATACCTAGAATGCTAGTGGTATAACTTTTAAGAGTCCCAGTATATACCTATACATATCCAGTTATTATTTGAATAAGATTATAAAGTGGCAACGTGCAGTAATAGAGTAGTAGAGGGTAGACGAATGCAGCCAACAGCCCGTGTATCGAGCAAGATAAATGATGCTAGTAAGATGTTAACAGACCCAATACTACAGACAGCAATACTACTCTACTCCTCATATAAAAGCGGCGTGAAGGGCCCCTGCAAGCCGCATTCAATAATTGAGTTAGCAAGCAGTATCGGAGATGGAGTGGCTCTAATACGTGTTGAGGGGCCAAAATTCAAGGGATCAGTATTTGTTTACAATAACGTGGTTGCAGCTGCAATCCTTGAAGTTAATGGAGAGCTACTCACTGGCGATGATGTACTGAAATACCTTGAGGATGCCGAAGGCATGTGCATGCTGGAGGCATTCATGCTAGATGTATCATCCATGGATGAGAGGTCGAAGAACTTCTTCGAGGAAATGATAATGAAACCTATAGTAGAGGAAGCCTCGGTAGAGGCTGAGGAGATCGAGGTTCTATCGCTTAAGATCGTAGATAAGTATGGCGAGGGGCCCTTCAGCATATTATACCGGGGGAAGCTAGGCGAGAGGGATGTTATAATAAAACTCCCAAGATACCCAGAGGAGAGCGTTGGTGTAGTTAGCGAGTCTAATTATAGACTAGTTCAAAGTGCAGGAGTCGCATTGAAACTGAGGCATATAGATGAGGAGGTTCTTTACAAGAGCCTAAGTATGAAGGGCTATAATGAGACGCTTGCCAAAGCCCTCATAAGGTATAGAGGGAACATTATCCCGGTGATCCTAGCGGGATCCGGTAATTTTCGTGTCCGATGGTTCGAAGCCGTTCATGGTAACTAGCATGCTTGAGGCAAACCGATACCAGCTGGATAGGATGGATGGCTACAACCTGAATACCCTGGTTAGGCAGATAGCTGGGGCCCTGGCATTAGCGCACTCTGTAGGTATCGGGCACTATAATCTCAAGCCACAGAACATACTGCTGGGCCACAGTAATGGAGGGTTGAACATATATGTCTCAGACTACATGAACTATATCCAGCCGCCCGAGATGCTCCTCAAATACCTAGGTAGACACGACCTGTCATATATAGACCCGCTGCAGCTTATAGACCCGCTGGGCAGGCCCGATCCCAGATATGATGTCTACAGTTACGCATCCATCATGATGCTACTACACGAGCATAAACACTCCCTCTGTATAAGGGCAGTCAACATGGCCCTTGCACTACAGCTATACGGGATCGAGTATGACATGAATATAAATGGCCAGGCATTGAGTGTATACAAATCGCTCTTGAAGATGATTGAAAGTGCAAAGCCTGAAAGGGCCCTTTCGAGGATAAATAGGGATTATAAGAGTTGTATAGGGAATGAGATGCACACGATCACCGGGGGACTTAGGAAGCTTCTAATGCAGTCCCTATCCTTAAACAGGGAGGATAGGCCCCGTACAATGATTGACGTTGCACTGACGGTCAGAGCAATATAGTAAATCCAAACCCTTTAATAGTCTAGGGGATCCATGTTATAATATCAGGTGCATAGCGATATGGCCGAGGATATAATGACAGCGCTCCTCTTCCAAGTGAGTGGGGGTACCCTACTAGGATTTGCGACTGGTTATGCCGCTAAGAAGGTATTAAAACTTGCAATCCTTGGCCTAGGCCTCCTCGCGGGGAGCCTAATATTCCTGGAATACAAGGGTATTGTTAATGTGAATTATGACGCCCTTGTCCGGTCAGTGGAGGAGGCTATGGGGTATGTCCAGGCTACAGGCGAGAGCCTAAAGGCACATATAGTCGCCAATATCCCCTTCGCATCGTCATTCCTAGCAGCCTTCCTATTAGGGTTTAAGTATGGCTAGTACATGACTACCTTTATAGGCCTGTCAAGGCATGCGATACCCTTCTTGATCTTTTCTAGTAGCCCCCTTACAGAATCTGTTAAGTTCATCTTTAACGCCTCACGGATTGTATAGAAGCCGGCATCAACAGCGTCACTCATTGGCCTAGGCTCCCCTCCCAGATACTCTACAAGTACTGTTACTAGGAGGTAGTGGTACTTGACCTTATCCCCATCCCGGATCACCACTTCATCAACGTTAACAACACCGACTGGCCTGCCTGAGACTCCCGTCTCCTCCTCCAGCTCCCTCACGGCAGCGTCGAGTATCGACTCCCCCAGTCTGACGACGCCCCCGGGGATACTCCATTGTCCGGCCTTAGGCTCGTTACCCCTCTTGACTAGGAGTATCCTGCCGCCTCTAAAAACTAGGGCGCCTACTCCGACTACTGGCAGGCTAGGATACTGGTATCCCAACCAGCTACACCTGGAGGCATAAGTAGTTAAGTCGTGTACCTTAATAACCTTGCACCTCCTAGCAATGTAGAGGAGGGCCTCATGGTATAGGAAACAGTTAAAACCCAACAAGATTCATTATGAATCCCGGGTAGCCGGGTCGTCTAGCGGCCAAGGATGCGGGGCTCTGGCCCCCGTGACCGGGGTTCGAATCCCCGCCCGGCTACCATCACCTACACATCCTTAGGATATCAATGGTCCTGGCATAATCTATATCTCCGCATCCAGCCGATAACGCAAGCCTGTAGACCTGGGATGCTGTGCCTGTTAATGGTAGGGGGAGCCTCTTATCCCAGCCAGCGATGGAAGCGTATGTGAGGTCCTTTGCAGCAACCTCCAGCCTGGCACTCAGCGCCCCGCCTCCCTTAACCCTGTCAAGGTATCTTTCCGAGAGCATTCTGAATACTGTATTCTCGATCAACTCCCTGAACACTTCATCCTCCACCCCGTAGGACTCGGCGAGCATACGCGACTCTGCAAGTAGGAGAATGCTGCCCATGTGGAGTAGATTATATGATAGCTTTAATGCCATACCGGCTCCTATATCCCCGGCATGGATAGTGTGTTTGAAAAGGTCTCTTAGGAGGGGCATGGACCTCCTAATGCAATGCTCCTCTCCAGCGGTGATTGCAAAAGCCTCGCCATTCCTGAGCCTGGAGGGGTTTCCTATAACTGGTGCCTCGACATAACATATCCCTAGGCCCTGTAGCCTTGCCCATGCAGCCTTGCTAGCCATAGGGGTTATAGTGGAGCTGTTTACAAGTATAAGGCCGTCGGCCCTTGGCATTCTTGATACCACGCTTAGGAACGCGTCATCATCTAGGAGGAAGCTGATTGCATAGTCGACCTCTCCAATAGCACTGGCAAGGTCCTTAGCTGCTCTTGCCTTAATCTCCCTCGCAAGCCTCTCAGCCCTATCCCGGGTCCTGTTCCACAGGATAATGCTATATCCCATGCTAGAGAGTCTATAGGCTGCGGCTGTGCCCATGAGTCCTGTGCCTAGTATAGCTACTTTAGGCATTTGCATAAAGGTCACCATGTATGGGTTAGTGGCTTTGTGTCCGGGTTAAATCGTTGATTCACGCAGTACCAGGCTTCTCGATGAACTTGTTATATAGGATTATTGTGATGACTATTGTTATGCCAGCTATCCCAAGTAGTGCAAGTGATAGCGTATTGTTGGGCCCGCCTGCCAGTTCTACGGCATCGGGTAGGAAATACTCTGTAAGTGGGTCGCTGCTGGACTCTGCTGGGTATAAATGGTTGGCTGCAACGATGCTTGATATAATTAATAGTATTTTTAGCATCTTTTTGAAGTAATACTCCATTAGTTGCATCCTCAAGCGGTTTTATTATAGAAGAGGTATAAATTCGTTTCCATGTGTATTAATGTTGGTAATTATTAAATAAAAAGTTGGTAATGGTTTTACTCGCTGTGAGGTTCAAAGTATAGTATATCATTTATTGTTCCTCTACGCTCTTCCTCCCTCTTGAATACCGGCTTCACCTTCATCCCTATGTATATGTCTTTACCAGCCTTAATCCTATGTATTATCCCTCCTTCCACGCCGTCTGGCTTCACTACAGCTAGTATCTCAGGCTCTTCTAGCGGGTCGCCGTTCATTGTTTTAGTGACTATTGTGAAGGTAACGACCCTCCAGGGACCCTTTACCTCAACCAACTCTCCCTCGCTGTGGTCCGGGCATAGGGTTAGCGGTGGCACGTATACTGTATCTTTGCACTTCATCCCCAGGATCTTCCCGTTTTTGAGGGCTTTTGCAAATTCCAGGCCGTGGACTCCAGGCGTGTATACGTATTTCTCTACCTCCATTGAGCCTGGGTAGTGTATTACTCTGTT
>JALWGG010000278.1 GCA_027013765.1 Acidilobaceae archaeon | reverse complement strand
ATATATTATATGGTGATGTATCCCTGTCCAGCCCCGGATCCTCTATCAGGAGCCTCCAGGCCTCCTCCCTGATGGATCCAAGGCCAGCTGTGGTAGGGCCTGAGGAGTCTGCTGCAGCCGTTAGGAGGCTTATGAGAGACACGGGTAGTAGGGTCGTCCTAGTGGTTGAGGACCTCGAACTACTTGGATGGATACCTAGGAGGAGGGTCCTTTTAATAACCGGGAGGAAGACGACTGCCAAGAGCCGTGACATAATGGATGAGCCTCCAGTAACTGTGTCTCCAGGAGAGAGGGTTTGGAGTGCTGTTGAGAGGATGCTCAGGTTCGACGAGTGGTATGCGCCAGTTGTCGAGGGGAAGACCCTGAAGGGGCTGATAGGCCTTGAGCATGTTATAGGGGAGTACTTGAGGAGGGGTGGGGAGGTCCTATCCAGGGTCAGGCTTGATGAGGTAATGACTAGGGACCCGGTAACAGCGTCCCCGGAAGACTTCGTGTCGAGTATATGGAGGATTATGGCGGAGAGGAAGTATGCAGGAATACCAGTTGTAGACTCCAAGGGCAGGCTAGTTGGTATCATAACACAGTATGACCTGTTGCGTAAGGGGTATGCCAGGGTGGAGCTTGTAAGCGAGTCAGGCCAACACAGGGGGCCTAGGGTTAGGGAGGCAATGACATACACCGTCCACTATCTATACCCGTGGAGCAGCCTGGAGGAGGCTGCGAGGATAATGGTTGAGAGGGGCGTGGGGAGAGTCCCTGTAGTTGATGGGGAGGAGGCCAGGAGGCTCGTCGGCATAGTGGATAGGGAGGATGTTGTAAGGGTGATATTCGGGTGGTAGCCGTGTCTAGGAGGCCTCCTGTCAGGAAGGTTTCGACCGCACGCATTAGGCAGCCTCTCAGGCCTTCCAGGATCGTGACCCGGTCCAGGCCTGAGGGGATTAGGTGGTTGAGGGCAGACGGATCCCCCAACTGGAGCCAGGTGGTGGTTGAGAGGGGTGGGGAGGTTAAGCTACTAGCCTCCCGCCCTCCGCGGGGTATAATGTATTCTTCGACAATACTTGAGGCTGCTGAGGCTATAGCGGAGTATAGGGTTAGAGGGTTAGTAGTCCATGATTCAAGGGAGAGGCTACGCGGCATATTGTTGTCTACGGATCTTGTAAACTATCTGGGTGGTGGAGAGTATTATAATATAGTCATAGCAAGGCATAACAGGAACCTGTTCAGTGCGTTGAGGAATGAGATGATACAGTCCATATACAATCCCTCCCCGGTATTCGTCTATACAGACAGTAGCCTGGACGAGGTCCTCAAGGCCATTGTGGGGGAGGGCATAGGCCTGGTCCCGGTGCTTTATGACGATAACACTATATACGGGGTATTGACGGAGCACGACCTAGTAAAGCACCTGGCAAGGAAGAGGGTTGGCAGGAGCGTCAGCGAGTATATGACGAAGACGATAGTTACTGTAGATGCGGAGGCTAGTATAAGGCATGCAGCACAGCTAATGACTAGGCACGGATTCAGGAGGCTGCCAGTGGTGTCGGGCGAGGACTCAAGCGTTAAGGGGGTTATAACCGCTAAGGATATAGTCTCATTCTTCGGCTCCCACGAGGCCTTGAAGAGGTCTACAACAGGGAACATAGAGGAGGTGCTAGACACTCCCGTATATGAGGTTATGGAGCCTGGAGTATACACGATAGAGTCTAAGGCTGATATAGGGGATGCGGCGTCTGCGATGATAGAGTATGGCGTCAGCAGCCTACTTGTTGTAGAGGGCGAGGATATCGTTGGGATAATCACTGAGAGGGACGTGCTCGTGTCCATAGCCGTGGGGTGAACCGGGTTGGCCCCAAGGGTCTCCTCATACATGTCGAGCCCTGTACTCGCCGTTAGACCCACTGATACCCTAGCATATGCGAGGAACCTCATGCTAAAGCGTGGGATAGGCAGGCTAGTCGTTGTAGGGGATGACGAGTCTCTAGTGGGGATCATAACATTGAGCGATATATCAGACGCCCTGGTGAATAGATTCCCATCCAGGACCATAGACAGCATGCTCGTCGAGGAGGTAATGACGCCCAACCCCCTAACCATAGAGCCTACTAAGAGCATCAAGACCGCGGCCCAGCTGATGCTTAAGAGGAGGATTGGTGGTATACCTGTCGTGGAGCCCGGCGGAGGCGTTGTAGGGATCATAACCAGGAGCGATATAGTTAGGGCGTTCGCCGACAAGTATAAGGGGAAGTATACCGTAGGGGAGGTAATGAGGATGAGCTTCTCCAAGGCGCAGAGGGGGCATAGCATATATTACGTGTCAAGACTGATACAGGCTGACCCCGCAGGCAAAGTGGTAATAGTAGATGAAGACAATAAGCCGATCGGGGTCATAACAAAGAGGGACCTAGTCTTCACAGACATAGATGTGATGGTAGCATCATCCAGGGGCAAGGATAGATATGTGAAGGTCAAGACCACAAGGAGGTATGCCGATAAGATGATATCAGCAAGAATATACATAACACCAATAGCAGAGGACATAATGACCCCAGACCCGATAGTGGCTAGAGTCAATGATGATGCAGCAACAAGTGCAGGGATAATGATCAATGAGGGGATAGGAATACTCCCCGTGGTGGAGGATTCTGGCAGTATTGTAGGGGTATTCACAAAGATAGAGGTCCTCACGGCATTCGTTTATAAGGCTAGGATAATTTTTTAATTATAAATTTAAATTCAGAACATGTCCAGCAGGGGATCCCTCCTACGGGGCCACAGTTTTATGGATGGATAGTACTTGCTGAAAATCAGCCTACCATAGCCCATGTTATAGTCACTTATTACATGTATCTCTATAATATCCTTCTTGCCAGTCTCAGCAATGTACTGAGCGGCTACCTGTGACAGTATCGCGTTAAATGCGAACTCAAGGGAGGCCTTTAAGTCGCTCTCGAACCCCCTGGCCTCTCCCTTGACCTTTATCACTAGGTCTATATCCCTCCCGCTGAAGTCGGTCACGGTCTCCCCCCCGCTCAGGTCTATGTAGTGTATTTCCTCTATCACGTCTCCTAGGAGCTTCACGATACAGTTTGCAACAGTCTCAGCTATCATATGCTTAGCCTTAGGCCTCCACGAGGGGAGGCTTTGCAGCTTCTCTAGCTCACTGCATCTATCCATAAGGTTGGCTATCCTACTGATTCTGAATGACATTGTGGCTACACCTCTAAGATAGGGTATGTGGTTCCATCTCCTTGTCTAGCCTATTACTCCTCAATAGAGTTACATTGCTAAGGGATATATAGGCTACGTTTACATATAAGTATACCCTACTATACAAATGATCCCGGCCTGCCGTGATACGGTGTATATGCTCGTGCCGGCTAGAATCTCGGAGCGTCTACAATGCTCCAGGCAACCTCCCTAGCCTCTTCCAGCCGCTGCTGGTGCCTCTCCAGGAGGTCCTTCATCTTGCTCCATGCGAGTAGCTTGCACTCGCCGCAAAGCATTGCGCCAGACCTACAGTCCCTATAGATCTTGGCAAGCTCCTCGTCACCCATTAGGTGGTACATGTGCATGTCATATACAGTGCAGGATTCTGGTACCCCGCCGAGCCTTCTCTGCTCCTCAGCAGTAGCCCTGCCCCCGGTAAGTGCCTTCATAAGCTTCCTCTTGGCCTCATTTAACGGGTCTGTAAGGAATATGGTGGAGTCCGGCCTGCTGCTACTCATCTTAACACCGTCAAGCCCGCGCTGCATCTTGTGATAGGTGCTGGCGGGTCTCTCAAGGCTTATTATCCCACCCATCCTATCTGCTAGGTCCCTGGTCAGCCTTAGATGGGGGTCCTGGTCGGCGCCTACGGGTACAACAACGTGCTTGTAGCCTCCATACTCCTCCAGCTCGACGTGGAGTATATCCGCCGCCTGGGTCAGCGCGGCCATGACCTTTGCGGGTGTGAGGTCTCCGTATATGGCCTCCATCTCAGCAGCCGTGACTTTGCCGGCGAATAGCTGGAGTAGCCTATAGTAGGGGGCGCCCCTGTTCGTCTGGAAGTAGAACTCTGTCTTGTCAGGGTCCAGTCCAAGCGCTATCATGTTGGCCACATACTCCTCCACGGCAATCCTTATCGCTTCCCTCCTGGGGATCCTCCTGACTATGACAGCCTCGGCATCTGCAAGTGCAACGAAGATCTTGAAGCCGCTATTCTGATAGTATATCAACTGGTCCACTGTCAGCTTGTGGCCGAAGTGGAACCTGCCACTTGGCATGAAGCCCGTCAGTACTGCAACAGGCTCTCCCCGGATCTTGGCCTCTAGGACCCTATCCATGTCCCTATGCCCGAATATTATCCCCCTCCTCATGTATGCGCTAGGCTTCATGCCAGCCTTCTCAAGTAGGGGTAGTATCGTGTTGATCGGCTTGATCCCGAATACCTCCATCAGCCGCTTATAATCCTTGACCTCTACAGTGCCCCAGGGGTCTATGCGGGGCTCTTCAGCCACATCAAGCACCTCGATAGCCTTGATACCGGTGGAGGAAGTTAAAATGGCTAGTCTCTGCAGGAGTATGATAATCCTATACCAGGCAGCCTATTGAGGATCCAGAGTATATCGATACTCCTAACCTCAGAGGCTTCAGGCCCAACCCTATCTCCGAGGACCTCCCTGAACAGCGCCTGTGAGAGGACCTCAGCAAGCCTGGCCGCCTCCCTCACAGGCTCGATGCAGCTACGCCTCGATAGTCTCACCGCGATCTCCGATGCTGTTGTGAGTTGCTGGTGCTCCTCGACCTGTCTTAGGGCGGCCAGGTTTACTGTGTCCTCAAGCTGCCTCGACTCTAGTATGTTCCCTCTGACCTTATACTTGTCTATAGCTAAGGGTTTGGATATGAATCTTCTACCAGGCCTCTTGTAGGGCTCCTCCACGGGCCTGTACCCAGCCTCCCTGGCTATCCTCTCCGCCTCCCTCCTATACCAGGAGGCGTCGATGGGCCTGTACTCGTCCATTACAATGATCGTGTCCGCCTGGGATAGTAGTGGTATGGCTCCCGAAGCCACTATAACTACAGAGATGCCAGCCTCCTTCAGCCTAGCAGCCGAGTCCGATATCGTCGTTATCGTCCTCTTACCAGTAATCCTCTCCGCCCACTGGTCCCTATGCAACGCGTTTGTAGCCGTAGAGTCCTCGTCTATGATGAGGAGCTCTGCCCCAGCCTCTACAGCCTCCTGGAGGCTTGCGAATATACTCGTCGCACCGCTTGCATCGCTCGTTGAGAAACACCTTGTATCCCTACCCCCAGGGAGGCCATGGATCCATTGCGACAAGTCGATGCATGACACCCACCTCCCATTCTCGCTTTCAAGGGTTACAGCGTTTCTAACAGTGACAACCCTCTCCCTCCCATCACCCTCTATATGGTTCCACACGCCACTCGCTATGGCCTCTGCAAGCGTCGTCTTCCCGTGGAATGCCGGCCCAGTTATGACGGTTAGCCCCCTCTTCACGCCCATCCCGGTAACGGATCCCCCATTGGGTAGCTCTATAGACACTTCAAGGCTCTTGGGCGACTCGAAGGGGATTGCGCCCTCAAGGGGCTCCCAGCACCCTCCACACCTCCTAGGCAGTATGGACCCGTTTCCAATAAACGACACGAGGCCTAGCCTGGGCAGGGCCTCTCTAATCCACTCCTGTATCCTCCAGTTCAATACATGCCTCTCAGCCTCCCCCCTATCTAGGCTGAGGACCTCTCTAACAAGCCTAGGTAGCCTATCCAAGAGTAGCTCCCTTGCCACGTCTCCAAGGATCCTCCGGCCCCTTGACGGGAGCCCTACGCGGGCCCTGAGCTCTACCCTTCCACCCCTACAGACTGCCCCACTCCTAGCGATAACCACTGGTCCCGGTCGTGGCACAGTTATTACACCACTCCCACCCTCGCCAGCCCTCCTAAGCTGGTATCGGGGGGCTAGGTTGTGGAGCCTCCTGTAGAGTAGGTCGCATAGCGGTATTGGTGCGAGGCCGCTGAGGCCTCTGAGTGTTGTGGTTGCTGAGACTATGCTTGGGGGGGCGAAGGGGTCTCCCTGGACCCTTACAAGCCTAAAGTCTATCCCGTCGATCCTCCAGGAGGTCCTCTCAAGCTCCTTGTATGCCTTGTAGCCTCTCCCGTTGATCCTTCTAAGCACACCTTCTATATCCACACTCTTGCACCGATCTCGCTGGACTGCTGTGGTTTAATAACGTTGTCCTAGCTGCAGAGGTCCTCCCTGGCCTTCTCAAGCTTGTTGTAGGCCTCTTCCACGCCAGGCAGCCCTATGATTGCTACTCCATTGTCCCCCCTTAGTACTATTGCCTTGTCTATGCTCTTCCCAGATATTATTATGTATGCGTCTAGCCCGTCGTGTGTTTTGAAGTATCCTGCTGCGACGCCTGTAGAGGGGTCATATACTCCGTTGGTCCTTATCTTTATCATTTCAAGCGCCTTATCCCTGTCTAGGACCTTAATCCTAGTGTTGCA
>JALWGG010000277.1 GCA_027013765.1 Acidilobaceae archaeon | reverse complement strand
TATAAGGTATAGAGAGCTGAGGACGGAGCTGATGCTGAAGACTATTGAGAGCGTCGATATTACAAGGGTCCATGTGAGGTTCAGGAGTAATGCGAAGAACGCGCCGGTTGACAGGGTTGTCATGGAGGCTTCAAGGCTGGCCAGGGAGGTCCTCGGCCTTTCAGGGGAGAAGCCTTCGGGCGAGGGGATAGTTAGGAGGGGCGAGTACATATCAATACTGACCCTGGCGTCCCCGGCGAAGAGGGTCCTAGACGAGTATAGGAGGAGGGTGGTTACAACAATCACTTGGCACCATAGCCTGAAGGCTGGGGGGCCCGAGGAGTCTATGATAGTTGATTACAGCGAGCTCATAGCATCGTCAGGGTCGTGCAGCAGCGATATAGGGGGTGAGGCCCTACGGTTCGTTTCAGAGAGGCTCTCCACCAGGCCCAAAGCATCTATAAGGCACAAGCTGCCGGATGGCAGGGCTTATACACTTGGACCCTACAGGGTGGCAAGCGTATCCAGTGGGGGCGGGTGCGTTAGGCTCACGCTTGAGAGGACCTTCAGGAGTGGTGGGGTGCTGGATGGATTGAACGTGGTGAAGAGGCCGGGGGATAGGGGTGTGACGGAGGTCGACACGTGCTCGTGGATAACACTCCACACCTACACCTCCAGGGAGGGCAAGCTCCTAGGCTATTATGCGAACATTAACACCCCGCCAGAGATAAGCTCCACCGGTGTAAGGTACCTAGACCTATACATAGACGTAGTCAGGAGGCCTGGGGAGGAGCCGGTGGTTATCGACGAGGAGGAGCTGGATAAGGCCAGGGAGGAGGGCTACATCGGGGAGGACCTCTATAGGGAGGCTAGGGAGTGGGCGTCAAAGGCTGTTAACAGGCTAAGACAGATGCCTTGAATAGCACTCCTCAACCAGGCAGTAGAGGACCTGGTATAGGCCCAGGTCCCTCCTACCAGCGGCCCTACCCAGCTCCTCCCTCAGCCTCTCGATCCAGTACCTTGTATCCGGGTCGCCTAGTATCGACTCGACGAGCTCCTCCGGGTCGGAGACGGTTGAGAGGAGGAGGTATAGCGACTTGAACGTTGTACCTGAAGCCTCAAGCGCAGACTCAAGGTCCTCCCCCAGGATCCTTGAGAGGGCGTGCCCTATGGCGTAGGGGAGCCCTATGACTAGCCCCATGATCCTGTCATGCCTCCTATAATCCATCACGCTCCATGAGAGCCCAAGCCTGTCCAGGAGGATCCTGAAGGGCTCTACATCGCCCTCCCGGCCCGGGACGGGCACTATGAGGACCTTATACCTCCTATCAAGCCCCGCCCTGGGCCCGAAGAGTGGGTGTAGGGATGCGGCCCTAACCCCCCGGGGGAGCCTTTCGAGCAGTGGTATAACCCTCTTCTTGAAGGTGGATATATCTGCCAGAGAGCCCCTCCAGCCGCTCGACGCTATCTCATCTAATATGCCGGGGAGTGCCGCTGGGGGGGTTGCAATTATTACGGTGTCACTATTCTCCAGCACCCAGTTTATACTGTCCCCACGCCTCACACCATCTATCCCAGCGCCCTTGCCCGGGTCCTTGTCATACCCGTAAACGGTGATCCCGCTCTTAACTGCTCTCAGGGCCAGCCAGGACCCCATGCCCCCTAATCCTATGATGCCCAGCCTCAACCCCCTGCTGCCCTCTTGAACGCGTCTATAACCCTGGGCACGGTGCTGGGAGGGACTGTTAGTGTTATCCTGACGAAGCCCTTGTAGGCTGACCCGAAGGCGCTGCCTGGGAAGGCGCCGACGCCTTCATCGGCTAGCCTGTATACAAACTCTGTATCGTCAACCGGGGGGTTTACACGGGCGAATATGTACATCCCCCCAACGGGCTCCACATACTCTAGGACCCCTCCCGAGTGCTTGTTGAACGCCTCTATCCTCTCCATATAGACCCTCCTAACCCCAGCGACCACCTCATCCCTGATCTCCAGGGCCCTCAGGGCTGCCGCCTGCATGGGCTTGGGGGTGCTGGTGTATGTGGCCTGTATGAACCTTGCCACCTCCCTCAGTATACTCCTATCACCTACCACATACCCTATCCTGAATCCTGGTATGGAGAATGTCTTGGAGAAGCTGTACACTATAACCCTATTCTCTATACCATGGTCCAGGGCGCTCCACTCGCCCCCACTATACACTAGGTCCCTATAGACCTCGTCAGACACTATCCTAACCCCCCTCCTGGAGGCGTCGTCGAGCAGGTCCCTCAGGAAGCTCCTTGGGAGGGCCCCGGTGGGGTTGTTTGGATAATTTATGACGAGCGTATCCACCCCATCAAGGCTATAGTCCCTGGGGACCCAGGAGTCCTCCATCCTAGACTCAGCTACAACCCTGAACCCCGTCTTGAGGACCTCGGCCTGCATCCTATATGCGGGCCAGTAGGGTGCTATGACGCCTATGCTCCCAGCCTTATAGATGCTAGCAGCTATCCCAAACTTGCCGCCGGGGGTTATGAGGACCTCGCTGGGCTCGACGCCGTGCAGGTCCGCGACCGCCTCCACGAGCTCCTGCTCCCCCTTATACGTGGAGTACCCCGTCCTGCCAGATGCCTCCTTCAGCGCCTCTATGATTCTTGGATCAGCCGGTATGTCGGGGTTCCCTATATCAAGCCTGGCCCAGGGGTTCCTGCTGAGCAGGTAGGCGTGGAACTCGTATATGTTAAACAGCGGCCTCCACCTCCCGGCAACTCCGTATGATCTCCTGGAATATATTAGTGAATGGCTCGGCCCTTGAGAGGACCTCCGCCTCCCTGGCCTCGTCCCTTAGGGGGAGCCCGTTGTGGATCTTGTAGAGTTTTATCTTCCTGCACACCTCCATCCTCCTCCTAAGCAGGTCTAGTATCATAGAGTCTATTGCATCGATCTCCCTCCTCAATGCTTCGAGGCCCTCCACCGCTATCCACCCGCTATCTCGGTTATGACCAGGTCTCCATGCCTCCTCCAGAGGTCCTCGACATCGGCTGGCCTGCTGGTTATGGCGAAGAGTGCTGGCCCCTTGCCACTCACACCGGCGCTCCATGTTGATGGCAGGGTGAGGACCTCCTCCAGGGGGGCCCACAGGTCCTCTAGACCCGTTGCCCTGAGCGTTGCCAGGCTGTTTAGTGGTATGGCCTCAAGCCACTTTCCCTCGACTGCCAGCTTGTAGGCCCTCATGTAGAGGTCCTTATAGGCCTTGAAGGCTCCTGGGTCCACGCTGGTTATAGGGTTCTCCCTGCCTGGTACAAGGATCACTACCCTGGCCCTCGGGACTCTATGGGTTGCTATCACCTCTAGCGTGTAGTTGTTCGTTATGAAGACTCCGGGCATCTTTGATGCGAGGCTGTCATCATAGGCCCCGGTAACCGTTATGCCCGCGATCCTGGAGGCCTCCACGCCCAGCCTGGCAACTGTTATGGGGTCGGGGTTCACCCCCTTGAGCCTCAGGACCGCCTCGATCATTGAATTGACTAGTGCACTACTACTCTTCAACCCCCTGGATGGCGGGATGCATGAGTGCACCCTGACATGGTACTCCTCCTGGACCCCGGTTACGCGGGATACAGCCTCTACGATCCTTCCTGGTATATCCATATAGTTGCTCCAGCTCCTCCCACTACCCCAGGAGGCCCATGCCACTACCGGCAGGTCTATGCCTACGGCCCCCCCTATACCGGTGCCTATGGCGTTGAGCACCGTTATCCCGCCCCTGGCAGTCCCTACCGCGGTCATGTCACCTGACCCTTGCAATAGCAGCCTCTATCCTTGATGCTATGGATCTTGGGGTGAGCCCAGCCATCTCTAGTAGCTCATTATAGTCCTTGGAGGAGGCTCCGAACCTCTCCTCGACGCCGATCATGAGTAGCCTCCCAGCCCCGCTGGTTGCGAGGACCTCTGCAACGGCGCCCCCGAGCCCCCCATATATATTGTGCTCCTCCACGGTTACCGATAGAATACTCCTAGAGCTAGCCCTCCTAATCCTATCAGCGTCTATAGGCTTAACGGTGTACAAGTCTATGACGCCAGCCCTAACCCCGCTCCTAGCCAAGAGCCTCGCCGCCTCCAGTGAGATGCCGACCATAGGGCCCACTGCATAGATTACAACATCAACAGGGTCCGCCACCACCCTGGACCCGCCTATCCGGAACCCCTCATCACTATCATACACCTTAACGGCGTTATCCCTACCCAGCCTCATGTATAGCGGCCCCCTGTGCTGGAGGATGGCCTCCCTGGCAAGCCCCCTAGTCGCCATATAGTCTGCCGGCACCACGACGGTCATCCCAGGTATACTCCTCATTACAGCAATATCCTCAAGGCTCTGGTGGGAGGCGCCGTCTATGTGGGGCGAGAGCCCGGAGTGGGTTGCTATAATCTTGACGTTCAGCCTATCCCTTGCAATGGTATTCCTTATCTGCTCGAATGCCCTCATGATAAACATCGAGAACCCCATGGCCACCGGGCGGAGGCCAGCGATGGCGAGCCCCGCGGCAGTCCCTATGAGGTCCTGCTCGCTTATCCCAACATTAATGTACCTCTGGGGGAACTTCTTGCCGAACGCCAGGCTACCCGTGGACCTGCCCGTGTCGGCGTCCAGGACCACGAGGTCCTCGACCTCCTCCCCCAGCTCTGCGAGTATACTGGACACTGCCCTCCTATAGCTCTCGAAGACCAGCATACTCCTCCACCCCTAGACGGTTACTGCCTCACGATCACCGCCAGAGGCCTCCCACGGGGCCTATCAACCATGGCCCACGCGATATCCTCCAGCCTGTTGTCCACGGTGACAACGTGCCACCCGAAGCTCCTCCACCTATCCTCTAGGGGCTCCTTGGGCTTAACCTCCTCAGTCCTCCCGGTATGCTGTATCAGGTTCCTATCTATAACAGCTATCACACCCTCCAGCCTCTTCGCAGAGGCGGTTGCAGCCGCCTCCCACACCTGCCCCTCATCAAGCTCCCCATCCCCTAGTATGACCGCTGCCTCCCTAGGCTTCCCATCAATCCTGGACGCCATCACTATGCCATTAGCTATTGAGAGGCCCTGGCCGAGGCTGCCGGTGGAGGCCACTATACCCGGGACCCTGCCAGCCTCCGGGTGTGCCTGGAGCCTGCCCCGGGGTGATAGGTAGCTCTTCAACTCGTCAACGCCTATAGCCCCTGAGGCTGCTAGCCAGGTGTAGAGGGCCATGCTTGCATGGCCCTTGCTTAAGAGCCCAACCCTCTCAACACCCAGGATCCTGCCCAGGGGGATCCATACCCCATACACGGCGGCTATTATATTGAGGGCCGACCTGGAGGAGGCCACGTGCCATGCAGACCCGTTGGAAGCCAGCTCCTCAAACATGCTCCAAGCACTCCTTAGCCGTGTGGAGGCTTCATCAAGGATCCTAGGTAAGAGCGAGCGGGGGAGAACCGGGTTTACAGTGGATATTGGCGCTCCATCACCTGCACCTCACATCTCACGTATAGCCCGTTACATTCACGGAATATATAAATTAATGCCTGACCATACCAGGGTAAACACAATCATTTAAACATATAGATACTCAAGAAAGGGGGAGGGCGGGTCGGTGGAGTAACCTATCCCCATATACATCGTCGGATGAAACCGGAACACCTCACCCCCACCCATGCAGACACGTTAACGTTGAGGTAGTAAAATCCTAGCCCCCCAGGCACGCCTCAACGGGTCCCTTCTAGTGGACCTGAATTACACCCAACTTAATAACTATCATATTATACATAATAATGATTAATATAGGACGTTATAATGCGTAGATAAGCCAGGTACACTCATGAGTTACCTTTATAAGCCCTGCCCGGGACCAGTTAGGTGGCCAGCACCCGCTGGCTACAGGAAGAGTATAGGAGAGGAAGGAGTATTGGAGGAAGAAAGGAAGGTATCCTCCCTCAAGGAAGGGATGGATGATGTAACCGTAAAGGGCCGGGTCCTCTCGGCCGAGGAGCCCAAGGTCATCCAGACCAGGAAGGGTCCTAGGAGGATAAGTGAGGCCGTCATAGGAGATGAGACTGGGAGAGTTAAGGTGACCCTGTGGGGCAAGCACGCGGGAACCCTGGAGGAGGGCGAGGCAGTGGAGATCCAGGGGGCCTGGACCACCTCCTACCGGGGCGACGTACAGCTTAACGTGGGCTACAAAGGCGAGATCCGCAGGATAAGCGACGAGGAGGTGCCCAGGGAGGAGGAGGTCCCAGAGGATACCCCCAAGGCGGCAAGCAGGGGGTGGAGGCAGGGATACGGCGCGCGCCGTGGAGGCCGCGGGAGATATAGCGGCCGCGGCTACGGGGGAGGAAGCGGCAGGTAGCCCCCCTCTAAGGGGATGATTTGATTTGCACGTCGGGGAGCCGGGTTAGGGCGATGACCGCCCTCCACCGGGTATGACCCGACGCCATCTTAACGCATAGATAATTTTAATAATCTACTTTAAGAGACTTGCAAGAGAGAAGGAGGGGGCGAGGTTAGGGTTGGCC
>JALWGG010000276.1:454-2116 GCA_027013765.1 Acidilobaceae archaeon | reverse complement strand
GTCGGTTACTATATCCATGGCTTTATGATAGATCCTCTGCCTCGCGTCCTCCATGTACCACAGCATCCTCCTGGCAGTATCCCCTGGAGGCGTGCCTGTCTTGCATGCCTCCACTATCAGGCTAGCCAGGTTCCATAGCGGGGCCATGGTCCTGTTGGAGGACCTTATTATGTTGGCGATCCTCTCCGCTTCCCTGCACGTGATCAAGCCTTCATCGCTATCCTCTATAACAGCCTTGGCCAGGACGTGGGTGCTCCACGTGGCTCCCCTCAGGGTCTCAGACTTCACCCTCCTAGCGGCTTCTAGGATGCGCATGAGGCCCACCAAGCATATTTATTGCATTGGGCGGGGGTTAAGTTGGTGGTGTAGTAGCGTGTATTGGCCTGACCTGTTCCCATTCATTATAGCGCCTATTGCACTGCTATTCTACCTGGTAATAATAGTCATAATACTAGTCCTGGTCCTACGGCTGACTAGGGGGATGGAGCCTGTTACAGTCTATACTAGTGAGAGGAGGATCCAGGGTGATCCAAGGAGTATCATAAGCCTCCTGCCAAGACCCCTTGAGGAGAGGGGTATGAGTTTCAGCGTCGAGGATAATAGGGTAATTGTGAGGGCTATACTGTCATATATAGAGGTGTACCCGATAACCATGCCCTCCCCCTCTATAGGGTTCAGGATAAGCGTGGAGCCCGCTGGCCTAGTGCTAGGCATACTCCTACTACTCCTCGGCGCCCTGGGCCTGCTAATCGATGTACTATTAGCACTGGCAGTGTATGACAAGTATAACAAGATCGCGAGGATAGTGGATGAGCTTAGGGGTGCAGCCATGCAAGGGATTTAAACCCTCTACCAGCAGTGTAAAGCCCGGGCATTGGATGCCACTGATAGTCGCAGTTGACAGGCCGCTCGACCCTGGGCAGGTATCTAGGATCTGTGAATATGCTGATGGCGTCAAGGTAGGCCTCCCCCCGGCAGTCCCACGGGGTGCGGAGTGGGCGAGGAGTATTCCGAGGTCCTGCAACGGGCTCCGGATACTGGACTTCAAGCTTGCCGATATAGGTCCTGTAATGCTCTCCATAGTAGAGCCGTTCAAGGACTATTATGACGGGTTCATAGCCCACTCATTCATAGGCTCCAACGGCGCCCTTATAGAGTTGAAGGAGGTCCTGGATGAGTGGGGAGCTAAGCTTATACTCGTTGCATCTATGAGCCATGAGGGCTCCAGGGAGGTTTATGACAGGGCTAGGATGCACGTATATGAGGTTATAGAGCGTGTACACCCCTGGGGCCTTGTAGCCCCGGCCACGAGGCCCGGTATAGTTGCTGAGCTCAGGGCTAGGTTCCCGTGGGCCAGGATCCTCTCCCCCGGCATCGGGGCTCAGGGTGCAAGGCCGGGCGATGCACTCTGCAGTGGTGCTGATTATGAGATCGTAGGTAGGGCCATAACAGGGAGCCCCAACCCAGTGGATGCTGCTAGGAGGATTAGGGGTGAGATGGAGAATGCACGGAGTGAATGTAGCTAGGGTTGCGGAGATGCTGGTTGAGGCTGGCGCCCTAAAGCTGGGGGAGTTCCGGCTCTCCAGCGGTGGCGTCAGCAGGGTCTATATCGACTTGAGGATCCTCCCCTTCAAGCCTAGGCTGTTCAGGGAGGCTGTGGAG
>JALWGG010000276.1:0-444 GCA_027013765.1 Acidilobaceae archaeon | reverse complement strand
TCGATGCCCTTGCCGGGGTCGCCACAGGGGGTATCCCATGGGCTATAGGCTTGGGCCTTTTGATGGGCATGCCGGCAACCTATGTGAGGTCCTCGGCCAAGGATCATGGGACCTCAAGGCTCGTGGAGGCCCCTGTGAGGGGTGTTAAGGTGCTTGTTGTGGATGATGTTGCAACTACCGGGGCTAGCATTGCAAGGGCCGTGAAGGTCCTCAGGTCCTCCGGGGCGAGGGTTGAGGATGCGATCGTATTTATAGATAGGGAGCATGGGGCCAGGGAGCTCCTGGCATCCATGGGTGTCAGGCTACATAGGGTAACCACGCTCAGGGAGGTCCTCGCCAGCATATTAGCCTCCAACCTGCTGCCTAGGAACATGGTTATAGAGGCTCTAGAGGAGATGGGTGGGAGAGTTGGGTAGTTGGAGTGGTAGGAGCGTCATCAGCATC
>JALWGG010000275.1:1606-2131 GCA_027013765.1 Acidilobaceae archaeon | reverse complement strand
GCATACTAGTACTGGGGGAGGACTTCCTGGAGAGGGAGTTCCTGGATATGGGGGAGTCTAGGAGGTTCATGCAGACCCTCCTAATGGCCAGCATAATCTACCAGGCGCTGGTCGAGAACGAGTACCCCACCATAAGAGACCTCTACTATAGGGGGAAGCACACGATAATCTACAGGGACCTTAAGGGTAGGCGTAGGGAGGAGAATACGTGGGACGAGCAGAGTGAGAGCGATGCTGCGATACGCGATGTAGAAGTCTATACCGGCATGCTGAGGGAGGATATGCTGATCCTGAGCAAGGAGAAGGGGAAGGTAGTAGGTAATATGAGGATCAGGAGCGGGGGGGATGTTATAGACTTATCCCGCCTTGGACACGGTGCATACGCGATAGAATCCACCCCCGACCTCATCGAGTTCCTCGACGTCGACGCTGAATTCGTCCTGGTGGTGGAGAAGGATGCAGTGTTCCAGCAGCTACATAGGGTGAAGTTCTGGGACAAGTACCGCGCACTCCTCGTCACCGGTG
>JALWGG010000275.1:0-1596 GCA_027013765.1 Acidilobaceae archaeon | reverse complement strand
GACAACCGGATAGAGCCACCCGCCGCTTCGTCAGGAGACTCAACGAAGAGCTAGGCCTACCAGTATACATACTAACAGACAGCATACCAGGAGACGAAGTAGTAATAATAAGAGACCCAACAACTGGAGAAATCCATGCAGGCCCTATAGAAGAACTCCTGGGGAACCTATTCACGCCAGGAGCTGATAGAGAACGCGTTGATGCTCATTTTGAAGTTCCATCTTGGAATCCTAGTACTGGAAAAATTGAGTGGATCCCCATTGGCTATATATATAGGCACTACATAGAAGATCATCTACTAGAAATAGAGACTCAAGGTAGAGGGATTATTAAGGTAACCAGCGGCCACAGCCTGTTTGTCTTCCGTGACGGTAAAATCCAAATTATACCTGCTAGTGACATCAGGCCAGGAGACTATATAATAGTTACAGAGAAGCTCCCAAGCAGTATTTCGAGCAGTTTTAATGTTAAGTTAACTACTCAACATGGAAAGCTTGTTTCCCTAAACTCAAAAATCGCAAGACTATTAGGAATACTAATGGCAGATGGAAATATAAATCAAGAAAGATATTTCAGAGTAAGCCTTCATCCTAAAGAAAGAGAACTAATTAATTTCGTTAAAGATACTATTGAAACCGAATTCAATCTTCATGTAACTGAATATATTTCAAGCAGTGATAGACAAGAGGTACAGTTAATTGCTTCTTCAAAACCAATTGCATCATTTCTTAAGAATTCAAAGATCATAGTAAAAGGCAGAGGAAGAAGGATCCCATCATGGATCTTTAACGCACCCCATGAAATCAAGTTAGCCTTTATTAAGGGGCTAATTGATGGAGATGGCCATATTGACAGATATGGCGATATAATCTTTGCCACAAGAAATGAAGTATTAGCAAAACAATTTGTTCTATTGTTATTAACACTAGGAGTTAACCCGACAATAGTCTATAATAAAGAAGATATTCTAATAAGAATAGGAAATAGCCCTAACAGGACTCCACCTAGAATATATGAATACCTAACAGGAGCTAAAGATTCTAACACTCCAGGGCTAAGGACAGAACCAACATATGGATTGCCATTTAATAGAGAGCTTAGAAAAATCGTTGTTAAAGCGATGAACAGGAGAGATATCTCGTATAAGCCCACACAAAAGTCCATATCTAAAGCTAAATTACGTGTGCTACTAGATAAAGGCTATACACTTCCAGAGGATTATGCTAGAATAGTTAATTCTGATTTGATTACTGTTAAAGTTAGAAGAATTAACAAAATAAGATATAAAGGCTACGTGTATGATTTCGCTGTTCCTGGAACAAATAGTTTTACTGGAGGTTTTGGTATTTTGTACCACAATAGTGACCCTTATGGGTGGTATATTTATAGTGTGTTTAAGGTTGGTAGTATTCAGTTGAGTTATGAGAGTGAGAGGTTGGCTACTCCTAGGGCTAGGTTTTTGGGTGTTAGTATGACTGATATTTTTGGTTGGCGTGGTAAGAGGCCGTATTTGAGTGAGAGGGAGAGGAGGAATTTTATTATTAGGGCTAAGGATGTTGATATTCGTCGTGCTAGGGAGTTGATGAGGTATAGTT
>JALWGG010000274.1 GCA_027013765.1 Acidilobaceae archaeon | reverse complement strand
AATCTGAAGAACCTTGATAAGGTGGAGTTGCCTGCCGAATTCGACCTCCTACTAGGAAGACTAGCGAAAAAGGCATAATAGGCCTCAGAATGATATTATTATAATGGCCGAGGCCCGGGGAGGAGCGGGGGGTACCCGGGTACCGGATGAGTGCGTCCCCCGCATGTTCCTCGCCTTTTCCGATTGTAAGCTTCCTTTACCCAGGTGTTAGAGAAAAACTGGTTCATTTTGGCTGGGTTTTTCCCTCTAACACCCTGCTTATTACTGGCGATGGTATAGAGCATATAGTGGCGGGGTGCCCTGTTGGCTAGTAAGAGCGAGACCGCCCAGTTGCTCCAGAGCCTGGGTTTCAGCTACCTGGAGATTGCTAGGGAGTTGTATCCGGAGGATTACAGGAGGTATGTTGAGACCAAGGATAGGAGGTTGTACCAGAGGCTGAAGCTCCGTGTCAGGAAGCTTGTCAAGCAGGTGGGGAACGGCGGGGGTACACCCAGGGGTAATGAAATGGTACACCCTAGCCCAGGGTACACCCTGGACGACGCGGGGGGTGAGAGGAATAGCATGGATGGGAGGGAGCATCTGCCCGTCCTGCACCCCCGCACCCGGAAGGCTGGGCTCCGGGGTTATGAGAGGCAGGTTATAGAGTATGAGCAGCTCCTATATCACTATTATAGTAGGTATGTGAGGCGTCAGGATCCTAATGGTGTGATATGGGCTACAGCCAAGTGGTTGCATGGGCAGTCCTTCAGCGAGTATTGGGGCTTGTATAGCGTTAATGTTTGGAGCCCCCAGAGGGCCCCCAAACTGGCAAAGGCGTATGCCTACACGATTCTAAGTGTGGCTGGCCTCCTCCACGGCATGGTCCATATCAGGATCAAGTTATCCAAGGTCATTGAACCCACGCATAACCAATACGGGGAAACTATGAGGGCTATTAACATTGCGATATTCATCTTCATATTAAGTCTTAGTATTAGCGCGGTGAAGGAGGCTTATGGCCTGTCATATAGTCAGGGGCCTATGTGGAATGTGACGGGCGCGGATATAGCTGAGGCTGGTAGGGTCGAGCAGGACCAGAGCATATATGGGCAGAACGTGTTCTCCACGCTCGTCTCAGGCATTAAGGCCCTAGTCAAGATCATAGCGGGGGCAGCACTCCTAGGCTCAACCCTTGACACGTTGAGCCCATACCCGTTGCCCTCAACACTAACAGTAGGCCTAAACGTGTTGGGTAGCACTACGGCCCTGCTAGCCATGGCCCAGTTCGTCAGGGGGATAGGGACCAGGGTGATGGACTGATGACTACAGTTACTCCTCCACCACCTCCGGAGCTGCCGAGTTTCAATTTGTCAAATATGATACAGGACTTCACGGGCTACTGGCACACTGCCACATTCGGCGTCTTCGAGGCCTCTTATCTGGGTTATTTGTTTTCAGTGTATTCCTTAAGACTAGGAGTCTTAGTGCTACAGCTGTGGCTGTTGGAGTGGTTTCATCGATTCTTATTTGGGAGCTGGATGCTTCTTGTTCTCGCCATGCTCTGTGCACCCATACAAATCTAAAGTAGTGTCTGCGGCCGAGCTTGTAGGTGTAAATGGTGGCACGTTATTTTTAATTGCATTGGAGAATCCGCCGACCTGTGGCTTAGATGCTGAAACTGATCCACTATTGAATGCTTGGCGTGGTATAAATGATGCTGCAAACGGGCTATGGGGTAGTGCCTTAAGTGAGTGGTATGACATAATTGATGACTGGGATGGTAATGGCATAACAGTATGCTACTCGGACTCCTACAGCACAGTCAGGCTAGCAGCTGCTATAATGCTTGGAACGCTCCTAGCAAAACATGAGTACATAGGGTGGGGTACCGTTGACGAGATGGTTAACACGCTCCTACAGCTTCAATGGGATGGTAAGGGGTACTATAAGCCCGAGAATGGTAACTGGGTTCAGATCTATAAGGTTGATCATATTGGAGGATTCATCGTATCATATGATATAGCACCAGACGGTAGCTACGGCGTTACAAGCTTCAGGCCAAACTATGAAACATTGTTGAATGGCTATGATATGGACCTAGAGTATGCTGGCCCATTGCCGACGAATGCAGAGACAACCTTAGCGTCATTGATAGGATCTATACCACTCTGAGATGCGCAGGCTAGTGGCTAGAGCCTTGGGAAGAAGTTGAGAGTTCTAATCGAGCCAAGGGTTTCATAGCTTATTACTGTCTTTCTAAGGTGTTTACTAAGAATAATGTATACAAAGGTTGACTCTGCTACGCTATATTACATCAGGGACATCCAGCTGAAATACGGTGTCAACAGGAGCACGATCATCTGCATGTACCTGCTCCGTGGGGTGCTAGAGAAAGAAGGAAGCTAGGGGGTGATAGATGGTTGTAGTGCATGATGATATTATTGAGGTCGATGCGCCTGGACAGGTTACGCGCCTCTCTAAGGCTCACTAGATACTCTCACATATTAAGTATGAGCGAGTGGAAGGAGTACATAAAGCCCTCTAGTCTAGTCTTCCTAGTCAAATTTACTGTCCTAGGGCTGATGAACCCTCTTAGTTTTGCTTTGGTTGTTGCATTACTTGTATCTACTACAGTTGCTTTAATCGCCCTCCTCTTTGGGGGAGTCGAGGAAGAGGAGGTGACAGTAGATGGTTTTGACGGTTAGCTTTACTTCTAGGATTTCAAGAGACGGGGTCAGGTCCTCGTGTTACTTCCTAGAGAGGATTGGAGTCTATTTTCCGAGCGTGGTAGACGCGTTAGGGTTAGGATTGGAGAGATCGGGTACAATGGATCCGGAGGTCCCGGGTTCAAATCCCGGCCCGGGCCCCACCACTCTTCAGGATCAATCTATAATAATTGACTCTCCATCTGGCATATTTTAAACATCAGCTACTGCATCTATTAATTGCCTTAGCGACTTCTTTATACAATATACATAAGCCTCTATGTATTATACTAGCAAACTCGTTGCAATCCGTGTTTATGCTGAGTTTATCGCTAATACCTAGGGCCTCGCTATATATCTTATAGTTTTTAAACATTCTCTTGATTCTTGGGTTAGATAAATGTCTCCTGAATCCAGGATCTAATTCGGATAAAACGTCTTCTGGTGATCCTCTGAGTGTTACTAGTAGCAAATCATCTCTGCATAGATATACATTAATATGAAAGCTGCTTTTTGATGATGCACCTGTATCTTGGCAGGTGTTTGTGCAGTTGAAGTTTTTAATGAACTCGCCTAACATTAATGAATGTTCTGGCGCTTTCTCATAGTCTACTACTAATAGTTTTATCTTAAGGCTTCCAGGCATAGTTAGCATCTTCTTTGCAACGCTGAGGCACCTGGTTATGCCCCCACAGTGGCTGGGCTTCCTCTTTATACCTAGAATGTTCTTTAGTATTAGGTATGCTAGACCCGTATTTAGCCAGCACTCTCCAAGGTATTGGGTTAGGCTATTCCTTGCCATAGATCCTACCTCTTCCTAGGCGGCTGGATGAAGATTATACCGGGGTTAGTATATTATCCTCCACCATCTGGTCTATATTCTCTGAAGGCTGATTGACTATTAGATCTAGATCCTCTATCTGCCTTGCTAGAAGCATCATATTAACGGTATAGAGTCGTGTGCCCCTATCAATAGAACGGTGTATATAGTAGACACTAGCAGTGTAGCCGTCTTTGCGTGCATGGTCCCATATTACCTGCGCTAATCTTCCGCTATGGGTTGTTATAACTATCTTATTACCTTTTGCTATCGACTCTACTACAGCTTCTGCAAGGTTATAGAAAGCTACCGGATATATATGGGCTTCAGGCTCCTCAAGCATCACCAAGGGTAGAACCCTAACATGGATGCCTCCCTCCACCTCTTTTTCCAGAGGCTTGGATGCAAGGAGGGCTGTATATGCATAGAGTATTCTAAGCACGGTATCACTAACGCTAGAAGGGCCTACCTCCCTGCCTCTATCAATAAACGCGAGCCTGCCATCGCTTAACGGCATGACTTCAACGCCACTTAGCCCTGATAGCACGTCATTAATGTACTCCAGGATATCGGAGTTAGTATAGAGTATTCTTGATAAGTTGAAAGCCCTCTCATCTAGATAAGAGACTGGATATAGAGACCCGGTTTTCCCGATCATAATATTTCCAGTTGTATATAGCCTATCGAATCCGTAAAGTCTAGGTGCGATCACCTGGAACCTGCCCTCACTCCTTTGGTATTGTTCTACTTCAAGAGGCTTGCCAGGCTTCTTTTCACGTTGAATAAGATTGCTTAAGAATTGTAAAAATATTACACCCTCATCGGCTACCTCCTCGACATCTAATAGCTGGCTGGAAGGCCTGGCCAATCTCGTCTTTATATTATATACCATGAGCTTATCCTTGTTCTGATGCAGGCGGTAACTTATGCTTACAGTGTTGGGGTCGTCGCCGCATGTAACCTGCACTTCTACCTGGTCTACCCGTATGTTCGAGGAGCTTGCTCCAGCAAACCTATTAAGGAGATCATGGCATACAATACTCCTAATATAGCTATTAATTGCTCCTATATGCGTCCTCTTTTCACTGCTATATCCCTCAATGTAAGGCTCCAATGTGGCCTTATATGCATAACCTAAAACCGCTAAAGCCTCTAATATGTTGCTCTTACCGCTTGATGGAGGTCCCACTAGAATTGTAAGGTCTTTCAGGTCCATATGCAACTCTACTATCGACTTAAACCCCATTATTAATGCCTTCATTTACGGTAGCCCTCCCTATCCTATAGAGTACATAGAAGGCCAGGCTTATAACTTAATAGTCTACCAAGATATTCCAGCAGCCATCTGGTCCTATGGATAGCTCCTTAGAGAAGCTCATCCCTTCAGGAGGATTATGTTTTTTATATCTTGAGTGTTTCATCTACTTATCTGTCTACTTCTTATACTAGTTCCTCTATCCCTTTGCTGAATCCTTTATCATACACTCCTCTCTGCGCTATTCAGTATAAAACCACGTATTGCCAGCTTGTCTACATGCTTCTTCACTAGGCGTGCAATAGGGGGTAATGCCCTTGTAAGTGGGGCTCATCCTATTAATCTGCCCTGATTGACCTTGGAATGTTAGGCTTCCATCGGTGTCTGCCTAGTGGATGTAACTTTCTCTAGAAGCTCGTGTATAGAATTAACCCTGACACCGACAACTTTCAGGCTGGTCATGCTAAGCACTCTATCAAGCCCGATCCACTGCACTTTATTGTTTTCCTCTACAGCTACATCAACAAGTTTTTCGAGGACTCGTTTAACCCTTCCAGAATAGGCTATACTGCCATCACTAATATATATTATATTCTTGTTAAGTAGCCTGGATGGAACGTGTGACACTACAAGTATAAGCCTATCACTTGGCATTGCGAGCAATTTATCCTCAAGTATGCTAATAAACCTGCTGTCGACATTTACAAAGGGCTCATCCAACATGAGTATCGGAGTATCCTTACCCAGCGCGATTGCTATTTGAACTCTCTTCTTGTACCCGCTGGAGAGCTCATCATATCTTTTATCCAGTATGCTCTCAAGGTTGAATTCTCTTGCAATAGACTTGATACTATCCTGGCCCGTCTTTAGGAATAGGCTAAGGAGGTCTGCTACCCACACATTGGGTAATGACATGTCTGTAGTAACTATGGATGTATACTTCAAGACTCCGTAGGAGTCTACTGTAAGATTGTTGATTTCATAGGTTACCCTTCCTTTATCGGGTCTGAGTAGCCCTGCTAAGATCTTAAGTAGTGTTGTCTTGCCACTCCCATTGGGGCCTATGATAACGTGTATCCCACTATTAAGCACGAGTTTATCTACTCTGAGCGTGAAGCGGCCAAACCTCTTAACTAGGCCTTCTACAACGAGTTTTACGGCCACCCCTTAACCACCTCTACATTACCAATAACCGTTATACCCCTTGGAACATATGCTTCATAATAGATAAATGCGGCTACATCACACCTCACTCTTTCAAATATATCGGAACCATAGTCTAGAGTCTTATTTACATAATATAACGGTTCTCCATCAGCCATTATGCAACCTATTGAAACATTCATACTAGCCTCAGAGTGGAGTTTTATAGAATAAAGCCCTTTACCCATAGTATATGTTATAAGCCCAGTATTCAATGTATCATAGGGATAGTTATAGCTCTCCAAAACCATAGAATGCCTAGCATAAGGGAGTAATCCAAAGTGTAAAAGTACAACTGATATAACTATAATCAGCAGGCCATTTATCAAAGCAACAATCATAGGCCTATATCCAATATTCCTAGCAAATCTCCATATTAACTTAGACACCAAATCTACTCACCTTTAACGAAAACATAATTAATCCAGATACTAGAAATACTATGTAATAATGTATAGGATATGCTATAATACCTAAAGTAACATATTTAATAGGATCAATTATTGAAGCTATAAAGACTATTGTATTCAATGGGCTTGTAAATTTAAATTCCTTTTTGAAATATAATGGGACTATTAGTAGTAAAAATATTA
>JALWGG010000273.1 GCA_027013765.1 Acidilobaceae archaeon | reverse complement strand
TAATAACACTTGAATTAGAGACGGCGAGAAATTCTCCCTCCGCACCGTTATTCTCTTGTATTCCCTGCAAGCTTTTTGGCAGCCTCCAGGTCTTCTCTAAGCTCCTCTTCACTGTAGTGCAGTGGTATGCCTTCCCTGGCTAGTAGTTCTAGGAAATCCCATTTGGAGAGGCCCGCTATCCTACGGGCCTGGCCCAACGACGCTATACCCTTCTCATAGAGCCTCAACGCCAGTTCTATCCGGAGTCTTTCCTCAAGCTCGCCAGGGGGGATCCTAAGACCCTCGGAAACCTCGATGACAGCACGTTTGACAAAAGTCCTGGCCACTTAGATCCCCCATAGTCGCCTCATGCTTATGAGAAGATATTAGTCATTGCTCTCCTCCCGGGGCTACTCTATATTATTCTCTCGGCGTTACTGCGACTCAATACTATATCATGCAGCCATACAAAGTCCTGCCCTAGGAGGTAATCGGCAAAGCTCCCAATAACTATGAAACCTATCCCATGCCGGTCAAGGATCCCTTTTTTAGCTTCAGAGTTGCGGAGATAAGCTCATCCAATACTGGTCACCTAGCTGCGATCCCATGCCTAGTAGTCCCTGCCACCTGTATGGCAGGCATGTGCCCCCTGATCAGGTATCGGAGTGTACTAGGGGATTACTTTCAGCCGTGATACCCGTTTGAAGTCTTGTCCAGAGTTGCGATGACACTAATCTCGTGTTGGCTGCATGTAAGTGCTATTAGGGCGTCTGCAGGCATTAAGCCATACTCCTCTATAAACCATGTTACTTCTCCAGGCTCCGCTGCTAGCGGTAGTGTCGTGAAGAGCTTTAGACGGGCTCGACCCCGTCTTTGACCATTCCTATGAGCCTCTCATCCCTCCTTGCTAGCAGCTTCCCCTTATCATCATACCTAACCCTGACGACTCTAGACAACTCAATCCCCACAGAGTATGGAGGGGCTTGGAGCCTCATAATGCACTATATCTGTGGTTTTTATAGCCTGAGTCTGCGGAGCCGCGGGGGTCCCGGAGCTAGGAATCCCGGCGGGCCCGCCATATTATTTCATAAGCTAGTGTTTGAGATGAAGCATAGTGGTAACAATGGTATTTAATGTCTGGGTCACTATTGGTAGTTGTGGGAGTATTATATGCCAGGTTGTGATGGTTGTGATAAAGCCATACTAGAGATTATAAGGAGCGAGCGGGTTCCTTACCGGGACCCGGAGAGGCTTTTCCTAGTCCTGGGGCTACTCTTGTCGGGCAGGATCTCTATGGGCAAGGCTGCCGAGCTGCTGGGTATACGTACCGATGAACTATGGCTGGTGCTGAGGAGGCTTGGGGTGGAGTATGAGATGGTTGACGAGGAGGAGGCGGAGGAGGAGATTGAGGCCTACAAGAGGCTCTTTAAGAGTGGTTCTTAACACGTCACCCCTCATAGTGTTATCAAAGTTAGGGCTACTCGAATTAGCCCTGACAAAGTTATTCTCTGAAGCCCAGCTCCCTCGGGGTGTAATGTCTGAACTTGAGAGAAAGAATGATGACGTCTATCACCTGGTAAAAGACTTGGTTAGGAGAGGGCTCCTTAAGGTTGAAGAAGTTTCCGTGTCTTTCCCGAGGCTCGGCATTGGAGAGTCATCCGCAATACTAGTTGCGCTGAATAAGGGTAAGGTTGCTGTGCTTGACGATAAGAAGGCGAGAAGGCTTGCCCGTGAGCTTGGATTAGAGGTTATAGGAACACTAGCAATCCTACGGGAACTATATGAGCAAGGCTATATTAAAATGACTATAGAAGAACTCTATATTAAACTGTTAGACCTGGGCTTTTACATCAAAATAGATATTTACAATAAAATATTTAAAGATAAAAATATTAAATAAAGTTAATTAATGTATTAGGGGATACGTTTTCCGACGAGATCATCAAGGTTAATAATAATTTCAAACGACTTACGCAGAACATAGGCATACATGAGGATCCTTAAAGCATCTAAGCCTTTACCCAGAAATGTTGCATTCTTATCGGACCTGAGATTCAAGGCGGATTCTCATGTTTGAGTGTATGTTGTATCTTATGGTGATATTATGCAACATGCCGATTAATAGTTTGGGCCTGCGGCGCGGGAGGTCCTGGGCTTA
>JALWGG010000272.1:1668-6575 GCA_027013765.1 Acidilobaceae archaeon | reverse complement strand
GTTCAGTATAGAGTATATAGAGGCTGAGCCGCCCCAGGGCTGGGTTATGCTAAAGGTTGGTGCTACCGGGATCTGTGGGAGGGACATGGTTGTATGGAGGGGTGGGTTTAGGAATCTAAAGCCTCCCCTAGTACTAGGACACGAGGTCTATGGTTCAGTTAATGGCAAACCCTATGGAGTCTACCCTGCAATAGATTCCACACTACTACTGGGAGAATCCGTCCAAGGAGGGTATGCAGAGTATGTACCTGTACCCATAGATAGCCTTGTTGAGTTGCCTACCAGGGATTATGAGAGGTATGCGGCATCCGTGTGTGGCGTGGCTACAATGATTCACGCTTCAAGGGTGGCAGGCGTTTCTAGTGGTGATAGGGTTCTTGTCACTGGTAGCCTGGGGGGTGTTGGGATCCACGGAATCCAGTACCTGGTCATGAATGGGCTGGAGGTGTATGCATATACCAGGAGGAGGGAGTACTTCAGCATCCTTGAGGAGCTAGGCGCCATACCGGTGGCTACGCTGGACTTCTACAGGGAGTCTGGCAGGGTTGATGCTGTCTTCGAGATCGTCGGCTCCCCCACGATAAACAAGTCCATGCTAACTCTAAGGCGTGGCGGGGTACTAGTCCTTGTGGGCAATGTCACGGGCGAGCCAGTGGTTATAGAGAGGCCTGCGGTCCTTGTGATGAGGGAGCTGAGGATTATGGGGACGGCCGCCTATACTGTTGAGGAGTACAAGCAGGCTATCAGCATTGTATCGTCTGGGAGGATAAAACCCTTCTACAAGGCCTATAAGCTTGAAGACGTCAACAAGGCGTATAAGGACCTCCAGGAGGGCCGGATTATAGGAAGGGCAGTGTTAAAGCCGTAACACTCCTCCACTATGTTTGACTTGTTGAAATACTTGTACACTTGATTTGAACGCGGGCGCCAACCTGTATATCTAGGGTGGACCGCGTGACCATGCCCCTAGTCGAGGCTGAATGGTTGAGGGAGAGGCTGGGCTCCCGAGGCTTGAAGGTTGTGGAGGTTGACTATGACCCGGCCTCAGCCTATAATATAGGCCACATCCCCGGGGCCCTCCTGATAGACTGGAAGAAGGACCTCAACAAGTATCCAGAGAGGGATATAGTCGGGCCGGAGGAGTTCGAGGACCTCATGTCCAGGCTCGGGGTGGAGCCAGGCGACCATGTTGTACTGTATGGCGACTACAATAACTGGTTCGCCGCGTTCGCCTACTGGGTGATGAAGATCTATGGCCACGACAAGGTTAGCCTACTTAACGGAGGCAGGAGCAGGTGGATCAGGCTAGGATACCCTATGACCCGCGATCCCCCAGAGGTGGAAAGGACTAGTTATAGGGTTAACAGGATCGACCTTACACTCAGAGCATACTTCCTAGACGTGCTGAAAAGGCTAAGAGACCCGGGGGTTGCACTAGTCGACGTCCGGAGCCCCGACGAGTATCACGGGAGGATCACCGCACCGCCGGAGTACCCTAATGAGGCCGCGCAGAGGGGAGGCCATATACCGGGGGCTGTGAATATACCATGGGCTTCCACAGTCGATGAGGAGGGCAGGTTCAAGCCCCTAGAGGAGTTGAGGAGGATATATGAGTCCGCCGGAGTCACGCCGGATAAGGAGGTCATAGTATATTGTAGGATTGGTGAGAGGGCCGCCCACACATTCTTCGTCCTAAAAGAGCTGCTGGGCTATCCAAGGGTTAGGGTCTATGACGGTTCATGGAGTGAGTGGGGCAACATGGTTGGAGCCCCCATAGAGAGGTAGGTGGGGGGTGGAGGCTAAGATAGTCGATTTCAGGAAGATCGAGGAGAAGTGCGGGCTCCCAAAGATTGAGGCTCTTCAAACCTACATTATATCTAGGGCTAGGCCTGGCGAGGTCTATGAGGTTATAGCCAGGGATCCTGACACGTGGTATGCCGTTAAAGAGCTGGGTGGCGAGCTTGGCTATGAGGTTATAGATGAGAGGGTGGAGGATGGGGTTTACGTTGTTATTATAAGGATCCTATAGCCTCAACGGCTCGATCCTCCTTTCAAGCACTGATTGCAGCATGGAGTATATGAGTATTAGTGTGACTCCCAGTACTACTGTTAGGAGGAGTAGTGAGGCGGCAGTCCCAACGTCTGCGAGGGAAATCATGTTATACATCGCTATGGGCAGGGTCTCCGTATACCCCGGGGTGTTCCCGGCTAGTACAAGTGTGGCGCCGAACTCTCCTAGTGCCCTGAAGAATGATAGGACCCATGCCCCCGCGATCCCGGGGGCCGCGATCCTCAGTACTACCCTTGTAAACTTGTACAGCTCCCCCGCCCCATACATCTTGGCTAGCTCGTCTATGGTGGATGGTATGTAGGAGAACACGTTTGTCAGTAGTGATACAGCGAGTGGAGCCACTATTGTAGTCTGGGCTATTATGATCGCCTTCACGCTGAAGAGCAGGCCCAGCTCCTCCGAGAGGCTTGATACTAGGGGAAGCCTCCTCAGCGCTATCAATAGGCTTATCCCAAGCCCTACCGGGGGGAAGCCTAGGAATAGGAGGTGTAGAGATGAGACTAGCCTGGCAAGGACACCCCTCCTCCGGGATATATAGTAGGATAAGGGGGTTGCCAGGGATACGGCGATACCCGCGGATATGGATGCCGTTACAAGGGATAGTAGGATAGCCCTCCTAAACCTGTGCTCCACAAGGATCCTCTCCATGGCACCCGGGCTGGCCTCCAATAGGGGAGACAATGCTATTACTAGCGTCACCATGGATAGTATGGCAACGGCGGCCGCTAACGGGCTCGGCCTCACGGGGGTTCCACCCCATACTTGTAGAATACGTCGACGTGCTCTAGTACATAGCTGTAGAGGCTCCAGCTGTACTCGCCATGGCTTGCCGGAACGGCAACCACCACGGGAGCCCTGACAGACGCCAGTAGGGGGTCGTGAACCTCCTCCAACCCGTCTGGGTATAGTCTGGTGTAGATGTTGAATGTTATAGCAGCATCAGCAGTCCCCATAAGCACCCTGCTGGCAGCCTGGGCCGCGCTGTCCACATACACGATCTTCCCCTCCCTGATAAGCCGTTGGACGAGGCTGGAGAGGCCCGCCTCCCTGAATACCCTATCAGCTAGTACCCCCGCTGAGACGTGCTCGGGGTTCCCTACAGCGATCACCAGGCCCCTATCAAGCGCGTCTCTCAGCGATTTAACCCCCAGTGGGTTGCCCTTTTCCACTAGTAGTGCTAGTCTTATATACCCTATCTCCTTATAGGACTCGTTATCCAGGATCCCCTCCCTGACTCCTATGAGGGCGAAGTGCCTGTCGTCTGAGACGTATAGGTCTCCGAACCCGTGGAGCTTGAGTTGCGACAACACGTATCCACTACTCCCCAGGACGAATGTAATATTGACGTTAACACCCTCCCTCCTCATGTATTCAATGTAGCCGGAGGCCAGCTCCTCTAGGGGGGCCTGCAGGGTCCTGTCGGCATAGATAACCAGCCTCTCCACACCGCCCCTGGGCGTGAGTGTGTAGCCAACGGCCACTAGCAGGGCTAATAGTAGGAGTAGGGCTGGAGCCCTCCAATGCAATATCATCCCCTCCGGGGGACTAGTATAGCCCTATCCCCGGGCCTTAGGCTTGGGTTAGCTACTGCATACATGATCCCTATCCCAGTATCCAGAACCGCTATCCTGGCCCCATCGATCTCGATCACCCTAACAACCTCATACCCCTCCTCCGACTCCACCGCCGAGACTGTATTGTATGGTATTAGGTATAGCCCCTCCCCGGCCTCCCTAGCACCCGGTAACCCGCACTCCCCGTTGCATGCCGCTATGCCCGTCAGGGTGTGCCTAAGGATCCTCCTAGAGTACCATGTGCGTGGATTGCTTAGTAGCTCTTCAAGGCTCCCGGCCTCCCCTATAACACCATCGAGGAGCACCCAGATCCTATCTGCTATGAATAGTAGATCATCTACTATATGGGTTGTTACTAGGATCGAATACCCATCCCTCCTGAGCCTAAGCAGGAGGCTATACACCTCCATCCTATACACGGGATCCAGGCTTGAGAAGGGCTCGTCCAACACAAGGTTACGCGTGCCCGTCACTATCGCCGTTGCTATGGCAACCCTCTGCCTCTCACCCCCACTAAGCCTCTCAAGCCTGCTAAACAGCTTATCCGACAGGCCCAGCCTAGAGGCCACCTCCCTGACCCGCCCGTCTACAACACTCTCCCTGAAACCGCGTGCGCGTAGTGGGAACGCTATGTGGTCGAAGACGCTTGCCAAGGGGAGTAGAGGAGCTCCCTGTAGTACTACACCCACACCCCTATCCCTGGGCTCCACACCCGTCACGTCGACATCATCCACGTATACCGAGCCCGAGTCGGGCTCCAGGAGGCCTGCAATAGTCTTGACCAGCGTAGTCTTCCCGCTACCATTGGGGCCGATCACTACGTGGACCTCCCCAGCACCCACCTCAAGGGATACACCCCTCAATACCTCCCTCCCGCCCAGCTTCTTGAACACGTCCCTAACCTTGATCGGCAAGACCGCGCGGCCCCCCGGGTTATGCTATAGCATGGAATAACTATATTTACCTATGATATCCCACAGTCTTTAAGCCTATCCTGGAAGCTTCTATAGAGTCTTATAAGGGCTCTACCCGTGCTCGTGAGCCTGGCCCTCCTACCCCTACCCCTCTCGACAAGCTTCACTCCCAGGATCCTCTCTGCTGAGTTGATTCTACTCCATACCCTCCTATAATTGATCCCTAATGCTCTCGCAGCGGCACTCAATCCGCCCTCCCTATCAATTGCCTCAAGGACCTTAACAAGCCCCTCTCCACCCGCCGCAATCCCAGCCCTAAATATGTAGATCCTACACTCGACTGTTATG
>JALWGG010000272.1:0-1658 GCA_027013765.1 Acidilobaceae archaeon | reverse complement strand
CTGTTATGTCCCCGGGTAGCTGCAATATGCCCACCATAAACACATTATGCTACCCTGTTAAGGTTAAAGACGTGGTGGACCGGGATAGATGGGATTGCAGTGATTGGGGCAGGTGCCATGGGATCCCTAGTAGGGGGGCTCCTCTCGCATGCAGGGTATCCCGTCACACTTGTAGACATCAGGATGGATATAATTGAGCGTGTTAGAAGGGATGGTGTGAAGATTATAACTGAGGATGGAGTATTAGTTGCCAAGCCATTAGTAGATACGCCTGAAACCGTTAATAGAGTATTCAACGCAGTTATAGTCCTTGTAAAGTCATACGCTACAAGAAATGCTGCAGATACCGCGTCTAGGATATTGGCCCCTTGGGGGATCGCCGTGAGCCTGCAAAACGGGCTAGGCAATCTTGAGGTCCTCAAGGAGGTCCTAGGCGATAGAGCCCATGGAGGGGCAGCGACATGGGGTGCAACACTCGAATCTCCAGGTGTAGTCAGGCTGGGGGGGCGTGGAGCCATATACCTGCACAAGGCTCACCCTGCCTATGAGAAGGCCCACGAGTATCTATATAATGCGCTGGAGAGGGCGGGCCTTAACCCGGTTATTGTAGATGATATAGATAGGATCATATGGCTTAAGCTTATAGTCAATACAGTGATAAACCCCATAACAGCAGTTCTAGGCAAGGAAAACATAGTTGTATACAGGAACAGGTGGATCCGGAAGCTAGCTCCGAAGATCATTGAAGAGGCTTGGAAGATCGCGTCAAGGCAGGGTATAAAACTGCCACCCCCAGAAGAGCTACTAGACACTGTGATGAACGTCGCAGAGGCTACAGGGGCTAATAGATCTAGCATGCTGCAGGACATAGAGTCCTGCAGGAGGACCGAGGCAGACGCCATACTAGGAGAGCTAATAAATAGGGGTAGAAGGGCCGGTATAGAAGTGCCAGTGGTAGAGACGTTGTACACGCTTGTAAAGGCTCTCGAAGAGGAGTGTAGTAAGGACTAATCTGCACCCGAGGAGGGCCGTGCCTGCTGATACTCAATATATCCCCTGGGGGAGAGCCTGCCTGTAGAGTATCCGGGCAGGCTAGACTTTGATTTCTCCGGGAAAAGCCAAAGAATATTATTAGTGGTGTAGGAAACATTCTATTAGGGTCCATTAGATTGGATCTGGGAGATAAGTTAATACGCTGGAGCATAGTTGGTGGAGCACTACTCTGGCTCCTGGGGGGTATAGGGATTATAATAGATGCCCAGGCCCCCGAGGATGAGGGTATAGGTGCATACATCATAGTATTCCAGCTACTAATCCTCTATGGAGAGTATAAGAGGAGGGAATCACTCAAGAAGAATGACCCGGGAGGAGTCCTCTGGGGAAGGATACTAATACTATCAGGGGCACTCCTAACCATAAACCTTATCGCGCTGGCAGGAGGCCTAATAGAGGCCTTCTCACTAAGAGGAAAGCCAGGGGTAGGGGCCCGCATAAGGACTCCGAGGATCCCGGGGCCCAGTATGGTAAAACGTGTAGTAAAACGCATGGGACCCCCCAGCACGGGTAGGGGATCCAGGCAAGCTGCGGAAGTTAGCCCCGGCACCAGGGCCCAGCCCACGGGAGGTGCTGGGCCTAGGCGTGTGGGAGCTGCTGTTGAT
>JALWGG010000271.1 GCA_027013765.1 Acidilobaceae archaeon | reverse complement strand
TTATACTGGTAGGAGGGAGAGGTGGTGCTATGCTAGGAGGCAGAGGCTGTTATTCCTAAAAATACTCAGGGGGAGCCTATCCTTCTGGCTAGCAGCCAGTAGCCTGGCCCTAACCCTTGTAGCCCATCTACTGGAATCGATTGCAGTTGGCTCCATGGTTTCGTGGAGTGGCGGAGTCCTATGGTGGTTTATAGTCCTTGAGGTCTCATATGCAATGGCTATGACCCCCACGCCTGGAGGTGCCCTGCTCTCAGAGTATGGGCTGGGCAGTATAATGAGTGGGGAGGACCTTGTAAGGTGGAGGACCACGTATATACTTGCTGGCTTGCTACCCGGGTCCCTGCTACTAGTGCTGATACCTTCACTGAGGAGGTATCTTGAAGAGATATCTAAGGGGCTGGGTGAGTGTGTTGAGGAGTAGCGTTGTTATATTCATACTCATTGGGATAGTGGCTATGCTTGCCGACATGGTTTATGAGGGTGGGAGATCCGTTCTAGGGCCATACATGGAGTTCCTTGAGGCGTCAATGCTGGTCGTCGGGGCTGTTAGTATCGGAGATGTTATCGGCTACTTGTTCAGGGGCTTATCAGGGGCCCTGGCATATAGGCTTGGGGGTAGGGCCTGGGTCCTACTGTTAGCCGGGTATGGCCTTAATGTTGCCGTCCCACTATTAGCTTATCTGGGCGATCCCATGATCGCGCTTATCCTGATCGTGGTCGAGAGGAGTGGGAAGGGGATCCGGGCTCCCGTGAAGGATGCATTGATAGCGGACCTGACGGAGCACACCAGGATACGGGGGATCGCCTATGGGGTGCACGAGGTCCTCGACCAGACGGGAGCCGTGCTGGGGCCCTTTATAGTGGCGTATAGGGTCTCCGAGTCCTATACAAGTGCATACACAATCCTATGGATCCCCTATATGGCGTCAATGGTGGTACTGGGCGTTGCACTACTCCTCTACAGGAGGATCTCCAAGACTATGTATCCTAGAGGGGACACGATTCCATGGGGTTATATTATAAGCGTTAGCCTCCCTATGGCCGGGTTCATGCACTGGGCACTTGCAGGATACGTTATGGGCCTAGAGGGGGTAGGGCCTGCCACTGTAGCTATAGCATACACGCTTGCCATGCTTGTGGACGTGGTTGCCGCAATCCCCCTCAGCCTATTATACAGGCGCGTTGGGGACGCGTCACTGCTGGTGGCGCCGCTAATGTCTGGCTTAGCTAGCATCGCGGTAATCAAGGGAGGCGTGTTGGTTGCAGGAGCCTTCTGGGGCCTGGCTATGGTTGTTTATGAGACTATAGTCAAGGCCGGCCTCGCAGACAGGGTCCCAAGCGGCTCTAGGTTCTACTCCTTCGGCATGTTAGGCCTCGCGCAGGGCCTTGCATGGACCATTGGCAACATGGTGATGAGCATCCTTTCAGATAACGAGCCCCTACTCATACTATACATCCTGGCAGTGCAGTTGGCGTCGGTAGTGGTTCTATACAAGTCTAGATAATGGTTATATCCCATGCCATCTACACGAGTTACCGGGTGCCTTATACCTTGAAGACTAGGCTATTATTCCAGGAAGACAGCTACTTGAAGGAGTTCGACGCCATCGTCACAGGGGTTGAGGGGGATCTTGTATTCCTAGACCAGACAGCCTTCCACCCAAGGCCCTATGGGGGGCTGGACACGGATACCGGTTTCCTATATGTGGGCGGTACCGGCTATAGGGTTATCGAGGCAATCGTCCATAACGACCAGGTGGGCCATAGGGTTGAATCAATAAATCCCTTCAAGCCCGGAGCCAGGGTTCACGGGGTATTGGACTGGGATAGAAGGTATAATATGATGAAGCTGCACACTGCAAGCCATATACTGGCATCTATACTGTATAGGAGGTATGGAGCCCTGGTCACTGGAGGGCATATAACTAGTGATTATGCCAGGGACGACTTCAGCATAGAGGACCCCTCGTGGAAGAGGATTATCGAGGATGCCGTTTCAGAGACGAATGAGGTCATAAGGAGGTGTATAGGGGTAAAGATCTACTGGATATCTAGGGAGGAAGCCCTGAGGATAGAGGGGCTGGTAAAGCTTGCGGAAAAAGCCCCGCCAGCGATGGATAGGATAAGGATCGTGGAGA
>JALWGG010000270.1 GCA_027013765.1 Acidilobaceae archaeon | reverse complement strand
ACCAGTATACTCGGGGACTACGTATAGGCTAGCCCTAGTCCCCGAGTATACTGGTAGTATTACCGTGTTGAGTCACTGGCTATCGCAGGTCACGAGCTCTATAGTCAACCTAGACATGGTCGGGGGCAGGCCTTGGGATGGGGTTGGGGACACTGCTGTCTACCTGCCCAGCATGAACACCGGGCACAGGCTCGCCTCGATATCAATAGATGCCGGGATGATGCTCTACTCCAGGATCGGCTGGATGCCCCTATACAGGTATTACAGCGGGGGTAGCGACCACGACGTGGGGTTAGCCCTAGGCGTCGAGTCCATAATGGTTAACCAGTGGCCCGACCCCTACTATCATAGCGACTGGGACGATATTAACAGGATCGACCCGGACTCGATCTCCAAGGCTACACTCCTAGCCGCCTTGACCGCATACCTAGAATCCTCTGGGTATGAGCCAGTAAACGGTGACCCCAGAACAGGCATGATTATTACCAGCCACACTGCTAGGGGTGATGATGTATCAAGCAAGCTTGCCAGAGAGGTCCTCATGGGGGAGCCGGCGGGGTCTGGGTGGAGGCCCGTGGATGACGATAGACGGGTTAAGACCGGCCATCTATTCCTCTTAGACCCCATGCTACAAGGCTTCACCCTAGAGGAGGCGGCCAGGCTCTCCATGATCCTTGCAGGACAACGTTCATGGAACGCCCTTGCCAGGGAGCTATTCTACCATGCGGCTAGGGGCACTACAATAGCTTCTCTACACTCCAAGCTAGCAGCCATCTATGGCATAGACTCCGTGCCAGAGGAGGAGTTCGTGGAGGCCGTAGAGATGTATCTGAGCCGTGGAGTCCTAAACCAATACTAAGAGTTGGAGCCCTACCTCTACATTGGAATATACCCATACTAAGGAGGATTCCCATAGACTATTATAATAATAGTAGGGAATAACAAAATAATAAACACTAAATTAAAGCTAAGCACGTGATCCCATGAAAAAATAGTATTATTCTTGTCAGATATATACAGATTCTATATACAGTAGTACCTATACCGGTGATGCATTATAACTGGTAGGAGCATTCCTCGACAAGCATGGTGGCTATGATGTATCCGGCACCTCTATTAAGCTCCCTAGCCTCCATAACCGGCTCCATAATCCTGCTTAAGCTCTACTTTAGTGATAGGAGGGTGTTTAGGCTACTCTTCATGCTTCAACTCATTGACATGCTGGTGGGCCAGTTCCTGGAATTCTATGCATCGCTTAACGGGTGGACGACTGCTCTATACAGGGTCTACTACTTCTCATCACCCCTATCAGCAGCCCTACTAGCGCTAGGTGTAACGGCTCTACTGGGCTACAAGCGTCTTCTAAAGGTCTTCACTGTGTATACACTAATTATGGCAATACTCCTTCTATATGGGGTTGCTAGTGCGGGTATTGATGTAGATGCACTGGATAGGCTTGGCCCATTCGTGGGGGGCATGGCGATGCCTGATAATGTTAGGATCCTCTCGCCACCCATAACAATACCTAGCGGGATCATCGCACTAGTTCTCGCAGTAATCGGTTATAGGAGGTATGGCGGGTTGGAGTATTTAGGCCTAGTCCTAGGCAACCTCGTTTTCCTTGTAGCAGGAGCGCTACTCAGGGCAGGGCATGGCGAGCTGTTCCTGTGGCTGGAGCTTGTTGCGACAGTCATCCTAGCATACTCCTTCATCAAGGCGGAGGCTAGGCCTGGGTCTATTTAGATGCCTTCCCCTCCAGGAACCCTCTAGCCCTCCTCCTAGCCTCATTCCTTGAAGCAGAGTATACTAGCATTGCAAGCCCCCTCTGGAGGCTCATATGCAGCCTGGCCTCTCTAAGTAGCTCCTTTGCAGTTCTAACCGCCCATTGGTCGTTACGCGTTATATCCTCTACAATCTCCTCCACAACCCTATCAAGGTCCTCGGGACTATCTACAACCATATTTATGATGCCCAGCCTTAACGCTTCCTCGGAGCTGAGTAGCCTGCCAGTTAATGCTATGTAAGCAGCAGCCTTATACCCAATTATCCATGGGCCTATGGTTGTGGTCGCTGGCGGAACCATGCCCCACTTGGCTGCTGGGCTGCCAAGCTTTGCCCCTTTAACCGCGATGGCTATATCC
>JALWGG010000269.1 GCA_027013765.1 Acidilobaceae archaeon | reverse complement strand
GCTTGACGGCCTTTGGGAGGGGTTGTCCAAGGTTCTAGGAGTATCCCGGGGCCAGGTCCAGGGGTCGATCCGTAGGGCGGGGTTGAGGGTTAGGGAGTACAAGCTTGTACAGCTATACAAGGAGACATTCAAGCCCGACTTGATGATCCTAGTTTCCAGGACCAGGCTCCCCGGCGAGGTGAGGGAGGACCTTGAGGGTAGGGGGATAACCGTGGTGGACGGGGTTGAGATCGGGGAGGTAGGCAAGCTCTCATGGGTGTCGGAGGAGATTGCAAGGAGGGCTAGGCCGTCGAGCGTTGGAGACCTGGTGGAGGACCTCCTCACAATACTCAGGAGTAGAGGTGTAGATGCCAGCCCTGAGGAGGTAGCCGACGCTGCTAGGAGGGTACTCATCGATAGGATAGATGAAATAATAAGCCTCCTACGGGATAATAAATAGGGATCCAGGAAACGGTGCACGGGGTATGCCTGGGGTAGCAGACCTCCCCCTCCATACTGGCAGGGTACCGCCATGGATGCTACGCCTCATGGAGAGGATGGGGGAGAAGATCGTTGAGGCCGTAATAGAGATCCACGGGGTCGAGGGCCTCCTAAGGGGGCTCTCAGACCCTATATGGTTCCAGGCGTTCAACAACGTTATAGGCATGGACTGGGATAGTAGTGGGAGCACCACGGTCCTCACAGGGATCCTGAAGACCGTATCATGGCGTAGGAGGGACCTAGGCTTCCTAGTCCTCGGGGGCAAGGGGAGGAGCATGACCAGGATCCCGGAGGAGGCTGTGGAGGCGTCAAGGATCCTTGACGTGGGCCCCGAGGACCTCGCCTCTGCAGGGAAGCTCACGGCCAGGATAGCATCTAGCCTCCTACAGGACGGCTACACAATATACCACCACGCATTGATAGCCACCAGCAACACCATACTAGTCATAAGCCAGGGCATGAATACGGGGGCCGGCATGGCTAGGAGGTACCATATAGATAAGCTGGTCGTCGAGGAGCCATTCAGCGGGATAAGCGGGGTGCGGCATGAGAGTGTGTTAAACGTTGCAAGCAGGGATAGCAGGGAGGCCAGGAGGACCTTCATAGACATAATAGGGGAGGGGAGTAGGAGGATCATAAAGCTACTATATGAGGCTAACAGGATCGCCTCAGGCTCGAAGACCCTCCTAGACTACATCAGCGGTGGAGGCAGTGAAGCCCCCAAGAGGAGGTATAAACCCGTGATCCCCAGCAGGAGCCTGATCAAGGCTATAGAGGAGCTAGCCAACGCACAGCCATCAACAGAGGAGGAGCTAGCACTCGCCCCGGGACTAGGCCCCACGGTAGTCAGGGCGCTGGCACTTATAGCAGACCTCATATACTCAACCCCCACAGACACCAGGGACCCAGTAACGCACCCGCTAGACCCCTTCCTATACGCCTACGCCGTGGGCGGTAAGGATGGGATACCCTACAAGTACAGGCCCGATACGGCCAGGAAGGCGATAGAGGTCCTTGAGGAAGCGATAGAGGCGTCCAGGCTAGGGGACAGGGAGAAGCTTAGGGCGCTAGGGAGGCTTAGGAGCCTTGTAAGGGGGACCCCAAGGGCTAGATACTAGAGCGGGCCCCCTGGGCGCCCCTAGAGAATATCGATTCATACTCCCTCCTAGCATCCTCCATAGTCATATGCAGGTATACCTCAGTCACCTTGATATCCGTGTGGCCAAGCAGCTTCTGGAGCACCGGCAGGCTCATACCCCTCCTCACCGCCTCTGTTGCAAACGTGTGCCTCAGCACGTGGGGCCTCACCCTCCCCGGGTCTATCCCGGCCCTCCTTGCAAGCGCTTTAAGCCTCTTATAGAGGGCCTGGTATGTAAGGGGGATTATCCTCTCCCTCGGGGAGGGATTCATCGACTCAAGATATGCCCTCACCAGCGCCCTGGATACCGGGCCCATGAATACTATCCTCTCCTTCCCATACTTCCCCCTAACACGGAGGAGCCTCCTGGAGAGGTCTACGTCGGCCCAGGTTAGTGCGAGGATCTCCCCGGCTCGGAGCCCCGACTCGGCGGCTAGGGCCACTATCACCACGTCGTAGAGGTCCCTCGCCGCCGCCAGTAGGGCCTCCACCTCCTCCCAGGAGAGGGCATCGTTGAACTCTCCCGGCTTGCCGGGGGCCGCTGGAATGTCTCCCACGACTCCCGCCCACTGG
>JALWGG010000268.1 GCA_027013765.1 Acidilobaceae archaeon | reverse complement strand
CCCTCGACCTCCCCCGCGGGGGAGACTTCGAGCGTATCGGGGACGGTCCCCAGTGTCTGGGTATCCCAGATGAGCGTCGCCGTCTGTCCGGCGGTGAAGTTACCGCCGTGGAAGGCGACGCTCGCCCCTGCCGCCCCCGTGCCCGGGTCGAGTTCGAGCCACGGCCCGGGCGGCGTCGGGGTCGGCAGCGGACTGCTCAGGAAGGTATAGAGGCCCGCCGCCGGGGTGGCCGAGAAGAGCCACAAGAGGAGCAGTGGCAGGGCAAGCAGCCCTATTACGATCAGAGTCAGGCTCAGGTCGTCATTGCTGCTGCGCACGCGCCGGGTTTCCATCGGCCCTCCTCCCTACCGTCTGCGGATCACCAGCGGCAGGTTCGCCGTCCACGGCACGCCGGCGGTACAGGTGTAGGGCACATCCATCGAGATGCCCGCAGGCATCCAGGCCGGGGCGACGATGAGCAGTCCATCGTGCAGGTTTCCCCCTGCCAGCGGGCCGCGAAAGCCGAAGTGCGCCCCGTTCCCTGCAACCCACGCCGCCTCATCGGCCTGCAGTCCGCCAAGCCACAGCCGCCCCCAGCGCTGGCCATCGGGGGCCGAGAGGCGGTAGTAGCGGGCGGCGAAGCCGGGGACGCTGCCCGTGATCTGCACACTCACCGGCGGCGCAAGGGGCACGGTTACGACCTCGACGGGCACGGAGAGGGGCAGGGAGATGGAAGTATAGGCGTGGGCGTAGTTGGCCAGCGCCCAGCCCTGGAAGAGGGCGACCGTCTCCGTCTGCACCGCCGCCGCCACCCCCTCGACGCTCTTGCCCTGTGAGGCGACGGCGGCGCGTATCCCTGCATCCCCGAAGCGCTCGTGCAGGTAGAGGCCCATCAGGGTACAGAGACCGGTGTTGGTCACCGTCCCGTTGGGATGGACGAGCGAGACGGAAGGCTGGCGCAGGGCCGCCTCGACCGTCTCCGTCTCGACCCCGTACCCGGCTAAGAAGGGGACGAGCTGCGCCCCCGCCTCGTACCACCAGATATACTCATCGCGGTCATACCCCCAGTGGATGAGGTAGGCTAAGTCATGCGCCATGGCCCGCGCTCCCTCCGTCGTCGTGTAGGCGGTGGGAAAGGCGTCGAGGTAGATCATCTCCCGTCCGTTGGAGCAGCCCGTGCTCCAGCAGTAGCCGGGGTACTCGTTGATGGGATCGAAGTAGCCGCGCACCCAGGTCGTGGCGTTGGGATCGTGGCTGTAGGCATCGCGGATGTCGAGCAGCAGGACGGTCACCCGCGCCTGACCGTCCACATCCTGCGTGATCGGCCCCAAAGTCCCTACGGCCACCGGATAGAGATGTTCGAAGGCCGCGCCGACTTGGGCCATGCTCTCGTCGGGAACGGAGAGGGCCTCATCGACGTAAAAATAAGCGTGCGCCGTTGTCAGGCGCAGGGCCGCCGTGAGGGAATAGTCGCGGTAGGTGTAGAAGTCCAGCGCGTAGAAGGTCGTCGTCGGCCCATCACTGCTTGCCGCCTGCGCAAAATGCGCTGGTTCTCTTGGTACCCTTGCCCGCAGACGTTCGAAGTCGGGGTAGCTCCCACCGCCGCCTCCTGCTGCGCGGACGAAGCCCGCCGTCAGCAGGAGGGCAAGCCCCAGGCTCAGGCCAACGAGCGCGAAGCGTTTGGCCACCATTGCCTCCCCCTCCTTTCACGGCACGAGGATGGACTGCAGTTCGATGACCGGCGTCGCCGCGCCGGGTCCGAAGCTGCCGCACTGCACCCCTTCCGGCGTTGCTCCCGCCGTGACCACCCCGGCCCAGGGGATGATCGGGGTATATCCCAGCGGGCGCAGGTCGTAGTCCACCCACGGTTCGGTAACCTCGACCCACTTCCAGGACTGGCAGACCTCGATGCGCCAGTAGCCAGGGTCATTAACCCCGTCGCCGTCGTTGTCGCACCCTGTGTGCGGTTGGCCCAACGGCTCCTCGGCGCGGTAGAAGCAGTCGGACCACCCCCGCCCGGTACACTGCAGCTGATCGTACTTCCAGGTGTACTGTGGCCACCACCAGGTGGTGAAACCGACCTGGTAGGCCGGGGTATCCCAAGCCTGGACGCGCTCGTCGCAGGAGCATTCGCGCTCCTGGCAGACCGGGTTCCACGTCGGCCCGTTCTCCGGCAGGCCCCACGATGAGGTTTCGAAGGTATAGGTGGCGTGGTACC
>JALWGG010000267.1 GCA_027013765.1 Acidilobaceae archaeon | reverse complement strand
CCTTGAGGCCTCCATGAGGACCTCCATGAAGCCTCCATAGGTTATAGTGAGGACCTCTGCAAGGTAGCCGCTGAAGCCTCCGCGGGCCGTCTCGGCCCCATAAACCCCTATACCCTTCAGGAACGACTTCAACAGCCTTACCTCGTCCGCCAGGTCCTCGGTTATCCTCTCCCTAACCCAGCGTGTGTGGAATGGGGTCCTCTCAACCCCCAGGGCCTCCCCGGGGCTCCCGACCATCTTGACCGGGACTACATCGGCCTCCATACCCATTAGGGATACGGTAACGTATGGATGCTGGCTGTACTTAGTCACAACGGGGAGCCCCTGGAGGCAGTCTAGGAGCACCCCTAGGGACTCCTCCCGGATCCACCTCCTATCAGCATCTACCACTACAAACACGTCGATCTCCCACTTATCGCTCAGGAGAGTGCCCTTGGCATAGCTACCCTCCGCCTCGACCACGGTCCTTAAACCCAGCCTCTCCAGGCAGGGGCGGAGCCTGGACTCAACGATCCGGTACAGCCTAGATAGGAGTGTATACTGGGTTGGGGTGGGCCTCACCAGCCCGAGTATATGCCCGCGGTCCCAGGAGCATCGGCCCAAACCCGCACCCTCACAAGGGAAACTAGGGGGCTACTCTAACCTCTACACCAAGCTCCCTCCCCAGCTCCAGGGCCTTCTTGGAGGCGCTTGGAGTTATGACCATTAGCCTCGGCTCCACGCCGGTTACACGCTTATAGAGCAGGCCTATCCTATACAGCTCCGCCACGTCCGAGGCGTCTACATGTGACTTAACCTCGACTAGGATATGGCGCCCGTCCTTGATTACCACATCAACCTCAACTACCGAGGGGCGCCCATAGACTATCCCCTCACCGTCATTATATACCCACCTCTCCACCGAGTACACGCCGAGGACCTCCTCAAGCACCCACCTCATAGACTCCCTGAATAGGTTCTCAGCTACTATACCCCACCTGTTACCCACAGCCAGCACCATAGTCTCCAGCCGCCTCATAGACCTCTCCAGGCTCTCTATGCGCCTGCTATGCTCCTCCAATATCTCGGCGTGCCGCATCAAGATCTTGTTCTGCTCCTCCAAGCGCCTGGCAAGCTCCTCGACCCGCCTCTCCAGGCTCTCTATGCGCCTGCTATGCTCCTCCAATATCTCGGCGTGCCGCATCAAGATCTTGTTCTGCTCCTCCAAGCGCCTCTCCAAGCCCTCAATACGCCTGCTATGCTCCTCCAAGCGGCTGGCAATCCTTCCTAGCTCCTCTATGACACTATTCATCCTGTCGAGGAGCTCCCCGTAGCCTAGCAGGCCTGCTACCGCGTAGCGGAACTCCCTATCCTCCTCAAGGGCTTTAAGGAACTTCTCCTTCTCAGCCTTGCTTAGCAAACCCCTCCACCGCGCGGTCCATTAGGATCCTATTGTCTTCTAGGGATAATTAAGGCTCGTCGACGTGGCTTAGCCGTGGGCAGTTGCCTCGTGTAGGGTCTCATATATGGGTCCCCTGGGTGTTAATATGCTCTTCTTTAGCCTCACCCTCTCCACAGTCATCCACCCAAAGTCGTGGTCCCTGAACTCCCTCAGGATCTTTACTACCGCATGTATATTCCTAGACCCCTTCACGCGGGCTATCGTCAGGTGGGGCTCGAACCCCCTACCCTCAGGCTTGAAGCCGAGCCTCCTAAGCCTATCCTCAACACTATTATGCAGGCTCTTCAGCTCCTCCGCCCCCTCCACGACCCCGACCCATATCACCCTGGGCCTGGCTGGGGTTGGGAAGGCTCCCAGGCCGTGTAGCCTAATCTTGAACCTGTTGAATTCTAGGGTGTCGAGGACCTCCCTGGAGATCTCGCCTACAACCGGCTCATCCACCTCCCCTATGAACCTGATCGTCAGGTGGTAGTTGTGGCTCTCCACGGGCTTGAGGGGGGCTCCCGTCGCTAGCAACGCGTCCTTGACCCTGTCGAGCCTAGCCACTATGACGGGGTCCTCCACATCCACAGCTATGAATACCCTTACAGGCAACCCCGCGGCACCATACAGTATTGTATCCCTGGAGGAGATTTAAGGCCCATACTTTACAGTTAGCATACCCTTATACACGTATCCCGTATTAGTATATATCAGGACCTCAACCTTGCTACCAAACATAGGGCTTACATCGCTGGGCGACAGGCCCGGGAATGATAC
>JALWGG010000266.1 GCA_027013765.1 Acidilobaceae archaeon | reverse complement strand
TTTCATGGTATTGTATTTTCTAATTTGTTTGTAATAAGATTTTTATATTTTCGTGAGATAATTCTTTTATTTTGGTGGTTCTATACGTTGTTTAGGATAAGGAAAATTAGTATTGCTGCTATAATAATTATAATGTTTCTTGTTATAGGTGGAATAATTGCTGCTAACCTATTTCGAAAATCTGGTGTGGATGTATTAAATTATCCGGTATCAGCTTATGTTGATGTTGATATGGATCGGCTTGCCGCCATAGCGGGTCATGGGGGCTCCCTGACTGGGGGTTTGACCGGGATTGAGTCTTATGGAGATGTGTCTGGGTTGTCTATTGAGGGTGCATCATCCTGGAGTATAGATTATATTGATAGCCAGTATAGGGTTCCCGGCCTAGGGTCTAGGGCGCTTAAGGTCGAGGTGCCCCCTGGGGACACGGTGTACCTCTCCTACACCCTGCCCAGCCAGCTGGTGGGTGTTGTTGCAGGATCCCGTGTAGATGCGTCTGCAAAGGTCCTTGCATTGGATGGTGGTGTGGAGGCTTCTATAAGCATCTTGTATTCCCCCGGGGGTGGGGGGTGTTCATCGCTGACGCTCTACAGTGGTTCTGGGATTGATTTGGGGAGACTGGTATTGGCTGGGAGGGGCTTGAGGCTGGTTGATCTGCAGCAGGTCTCCAAGATCACGGTTAGCGACTCCTCAGGCCTGTCTAGGGTCAACGAGTTGAGCCTATACAGTCTTGAGGTGCCTCCTGGCAGAGTGGCCGCGTATACGCCCGGGGGGATTGCGTTTATCTCGGAGGATCGTGTTAGGCCGGTGGATACGGGTTATATGGAGGGGATCCTGGCTCCTGGAGGCTTTATGTACCCGTTATTCTCTGGAGACCGGTTAACGATAAGTAGTAGCCGCGGCGGGGATTACCTGGTGGTGAAGCTGGTTGATCCGTGGGGGCGCGTGGCTCCCTTGGAGAGTTTATCGTTGAAGGGGTATCCAATGGTTAAGGGGCGCGTCACGGTATCTATAGATGGATACTCCTATACCATAGGCCCCGTGCTCCCTCTGGACGGGCTATACCTCTTCCCCCTGGACAACTCCGGGGAGGACCTTGAGGTTACAATAAGCAATGAGGGGGCGCACCCGGTGGCTGTCGATTATATAGGGTTCCTCGACGCCGGTTACGTCAGGCATGTAGACCTGGAGGACCTTGAAAGAGTGCCTCTAGAGACAAGTACAGGTGTCCTGGGTGCCGTTGTGGGGAAGGGTAGGAGTATCGAGCTTGAGCTGGGAGACTACAGGGGGCTGCTATTAATCAGGTATGATATAGAGGTCTTGGAGGCGCCCGATATAGGTGTTGCATCGTCGCCGGAGACAGTTATAGGGCCGGGCCTGGACGGGTGGGCTGGCATCAGCACTGGCGTGGTCACCCTGGATAGTGGCGTGTCGAGTGTGGGCCTATTGATCACGCTATCAAGCCGGGAAGGGGCTACTGTGATGGTGGATAGGATAACCATGGGGTACATGGCCACACTGGTAATAGGCACGGGGCACTTTGAGGACCCAGATGACACCTGGTGCCCGGTAGGGACTGGAGCCAACTGTATGGATGATTATGTGGCAGACATAGATTACACGTATATACTGGCCTTCAAGGTGGTAGAGGTGCATGAATCAAGCAATATATGGTCATCATACCTCATGGTATCCAGCGCCGGCTACGGGGTCTTAGCCGAGGGTTACGCGTCCAACCCAGACGACCCCCCAGCAGAGCCGGACGACCCCATAGTTGGAGTGGCTATCGGGTTTAATGCAACATCCACCGGGTCGGGGACCTCGAACCAGGTAATCTACTATCCACAGAGCATCTACAGCTCCAACGATAAGAACGTCACGGGATACCCGGAACCATCAGTTACCAACTCAAACAGCGACTACAGCTACCTAAACCTTGTAGCCTCTGGAGTAGGCCTCCTACTCGGTGGTGTATCCATAGTTGTCTCGGGACCCATGGGGACGGCTCTAGCAGTTGCATCCCTAACCACGGGATACTACTCACTAATATTCGGGATATCAGACCACACGGCGCCAACAAGCCAACACAACCAGTACTATGACGTATACATACTCCGCGACTATGACGGGGTCGATGGGGTCTCAAACGCTACCCTAGGATTAATGGTAGGCATCGAGTTCTCAACATACTATGACGAGGAGAAGAGGCTCCAAATATACTATTACATGCCGCCGGGGCCAACATACCCCTCAGAGAACCTAGTATCACTAATAATAATCATACACAACACCACCTAGAACGGGGAGCCGTTGCCAGCCTGTATTTAACCCTTGATACTAATAAACTCATGGGGTGCATGGTTTGAGCAAGGCGAGGGTTGCTGGTGTGCTGGAGCAGGCTGTGCGTGTTCTACAAGAGTATGGTATAAGGTTTGAAATCAGGGATGGAGACATCTACTATGTTGGCGGTGACGCGATCAAGGTTGCAAGACTGTGCCGTGAGGGCAAGATAAAATTGAGGTTCCTGTGCGACTAACACAGTCCTTCATATATGTTCTCTCGGAGCTCTGCCCTCTCGATTATAATAATACATCCTTCAACCCGGTATATTATTCTTAAACGGCCACTCCTAGCCTTATATAATCCTCTGCACCTACCTCTCATACGCTCCCCTGCCTCATAGGGGTCTCGGAGTATGGTGTTGCGGAGCCTAGCATAGACGCTGGCATACTCTGGGTGCCTGGCTAGGAACTTTGCTATACTCCTATGCTCACGCAATTCATAACTCTCGCACCTGCTACTCACAGATCCAACCCCCATCTAGGAGTTCTGTAGCTTCCCGGGACTGGAGGGGACCCTAGAGTTATGCTAACTATGTTGTGCAGCTGTGTTCTCCTTTAGGGGTTGGGTCTCTTGGCTGGGAGTGCTGTTGCCTCTATTCCAAGCCTCTTGGTTATGTATTTGGCTGTGAACCATGCATCGCTCCCCCTATATGCATCTACTACCACTCTGCGTGGGTTTGCCTCCTCCACGTATTCTATGACCTCCTTGAACGTGGCGTGGTCGCTGTAGGAGACGTTGTATACGTTATCCGATACCCTGGCTGCTGGGGCCCTCATCTCCCACCCTGTAAGTATTACGTGGGTTCCGCGCCTCCTCCTCGTCTTGGAGGCGTGTAGGAATATGACTGCCGCCTCCTCCTCATACCCGGTATAGACTCTAAGGTCCTCGACCGGGAACCCGTAGAACTCCGAGGCTATTAGTGCCAGCTTCACGGTCCTCTCGTCGGCAAGGAAGGGGTACCTCACACCCCTCCTCCTAAGCTCGACCATGACCTCCTGGAGCTTCCCGTTGTAGCCGTAAACCCATACCGGCCCCTCCCTGATCCCCCTCTCTATTATATCGATTAGGGCCGCCAGCGCGTCCCACTCCCCCCACCTCCTCTGCAGCCTAGGGCTCCCGTATGTAGCGTCGATCACAAGAGTGTCTAGGCCCTGGAGGGGCTCTGTGCCGGGCATCTTGAAGTCGCTTGTATAGCCTACAATCGATTCCCTACACTCTACAAGGACCTGCGCGCTGCCGGCTATATGCCTAGCGGGCCTGAGCTCCACGACCTCGTCCTCAAGGACCACGGGCCTCCTATACCCCAGCTCAAGCCTCTTACCCTCCGGTATGTTGTGGCCGAGGACCTCCAGGAACTTGAATGTGGTCGGGGTTGCCAGTATGAATAGGCTCTCCCTAACACTCCTCCTCAGCCCAAGCATATGGTCTGAGTGGGCGTGGGTGACTACGCGGTATGGCCTAGGGGCGTAGGAGTCGGCAACAACCCCCCTGCCCAGCAGTATAGCGCCGTTCCCCCTAACCTCGGCACTGCACCCGCTAGTCATCAATGGATCCCGTAACACTACCCATAGGCTAGGACCTATTTTAAAGGTGGGAGAGGTCCTCAGGCGCCCGTGCTGGTATGGAATCTAGGGTTCCTCGCGCCTGGGTATGGGTTTTAGCCTTTCTACGTTGACTAGTAGTGGGATCCTTCTTTCTGGCGCTGCCAGGCCTACTACCAGGGCTTCCCCGCGTGTCGGCTCTAGCTCTGGGAGCCTGTCGACCATCTCCGCCGCCACGCTCTCTACCCCCCTCTTGATCATTGAGAGGTCCTCGGGGTTTGTTGTCCTGAGTAGTATGCTTGTGGCTGTCTGGCTTAGTATGCCTGAGTCTATGAAGCTTGGCCTCTGGCTTACTAGCCAGAGGCTTAGCCCCCACTTCCTCCCCTCCCTAGCAACCCTGAGTAGTGCTTCCTTGCTGGACTTCTCCACCCCGGCGGGGGCTAGGTTGTGGGCCTCCTCTACTACTAGTAGTGTTAGCCTGCCGCTCTCATACCTCCCGGAGTGTATGTTGAATAGCCTCCTGACTAGTAGCCCCAGGATCACGTCTACATTGCCAAGGCTTGGTGGGGCTATGTGTATTATGGCGAATCCCCGGGCAAGCCTCTCCATGAGCACGTTGAATAGTATGGGGTCTAGAACACTGCTCATCTGCCTAGACGCCTTCAGGAGGGCCCTCCTCAGGCTCCTCAGGGTCTGCCTGTCATACTCTGGGGTCCAGAGGACGTGGATGGCCTCCCTGAGCCTAGCCTTGGCCTCGTCGGGGCTTGCATCTATCAGGCTGCATACAGCATCCTTCTCCCCCGACTCCCTCGGGCTTGCCAGGCCCTCGCGGTATGAAAGCCAGCCTAGGTACCTCATCGAGTCGAAGAATAGGTCCTTGGCCTGCGAGGACCTTATCCCCCCGACTGCCAGCCTCGCCTCCTCTATAGCCTTCTCCGCATCCCTCCCGCTGCACCACCCCCTGAAGGCTTCTATTAGGTTTGATATCACCCTGTCACTCATGTCATGACTCATCCTCTCTATCGATAGCCTAAGGTTTGAGAGCGTGTTCATCAGGTGGATCCCGTAGATGTCCTGCCCGTCTATCGAGTCAAGGGCAGAGGCCATATCTGATATGAGGACCTCGAAGTACTCGCTCCTCGTCCCAGTCATGTCGACGAGGTCCTCAACCGTTGCGAAGCCCGGCATGGGGTGGGCTACTATCAGGAAGCCCGACGACTCTAGCAAGTTGTATAGCCTATGGTACTGTATCCTGGAGGACCTCCCCCCACACTCCCCGGGCCCTATACTGGCGGCTAGCCGGGTGTTGGAGTGGATCAGGACTAGATCCACGCTTGTTGACAGCCTGGAGGAGAGCCTGCAGGCCATGTCTACAAGCTGGCTCCACAGCGCGTCCCTCTGGGTGTCTGTCGATGCCCTGGAGAGCTCGTAGGGGACTAGTATTGTTGCCTGGCCCGGCCTATCGCCCCCGCCATAATGCTCTGGGTACATGACAGCGTCGAGTAGGGGGACTGTGTCTGCCCGTATGTATGGGTACCCCGTGTATTCCCCGGCTATGTCGAATACAACGATCCCTCCCTTCCTATACCCGATCCTGCTCCTCCTCCAGCTGGCCTCTGCTATGAGCCTCTTAACAGTCTCCGTCTTGCCCGCCCCCGTCTGGGCTAGTATGCTTACATGCGTATCCAGCCTCTCCGGGTTTAGGTATACCCTGACCCTGGGGTTTATGGAGAGCGTCCCTATATAGATCCCCCTATCCCTGTAGCCGCTCCCCATGCTGGAGTGGATCACGCCCTCAAGCCACACTGGGTCTGGCTCTGTTATCGTGCTCATGGGCCTGGGAGGCCTCTCATAACCAGTCAAGCCCTGGCCCTCGATCGAGCCTAGGACCCTCAGGTCCACCGTCATTATACTGCTCCACCTTATGAGGTCCTGCTGGGGGCTGAACAATTCTTCGAGGACCTTGTTTGCCTCCAGGTACCTGGCCTCGCTGATCTTAAGGTAGAGCTCCTTGAACCTCTCAACGTCTAGCGCGGGGTGGGTGGTCTCCTCCTTGACGTCCACGACCATCACTAGGAAGGACTTGCCCTGGCTCCTGTCATCGACCCTCAGTATAGTCCCATACTTAACCACTGCCTCGGCGGGCCTGAGGATCACCCCCTCAACCCTTGTATACTCCATGATCCTAGTTGTATACCCCCTAATCTCCGGGTCCACACTCACCCGTCAACCCCCCACATTAAACCTTACACGGGTCCTATAATCCCTGATGAAGGTGGAGTAGGGCATAACCCTACTACTCTGGGCCTCCAGTATCGCCTGGAGCGCCCTCCTATCCCACTCATTTATCCTACTCCTATAATCGACGACGAGTAGTTGGGACGGTGTTCCATACTGTGTTATATGGCTCCCAGCATATATCCTCGCATCGAGCAGGTCCCTCCTAGGGTCGTGTATCATGTACTCAAGCCTGACCGGGGGCTTGACCTTTACCATCTCAGCTATAAGCCTCCTATCAACCCCCATCCTCCTCGACACCGTCTCAAGGGACCTGCAGGGCGGTATCCTGTCCGGGAAGACGTATCTATACTCCACGCCCCCAACCATATCCTCCAGCTCCCTGGGGCCTATGCCCAGGCTCTCCGAGAGCCCCTTCGAGACCAGGTTATCGGCTGCCAGTGGCGCTACTAGCCTTGACTTGGAGTGCCTCGGGCTGGCCACCGGCCCCCCGTCGGGCCCGTATAGGTAGAGGTAGGTCATGAGGTAGTGGCTGTCGCTTGAGAATGATATGAACCTGTTGAGGACCTGGCCCGAGTAGATGTTCCTGACAAGCCTATCCTCCGACACCCCAGATAGGGACTCTATGGCCCTCCTAAGCTCGCTGAGCCCCCTGAGGTCCTCGTCAAGCCTCAGCACGCCCCTATAGACTACGCTCCTCAGGTACTGG